>SYAB01000477.1 GCA_005787665.1 Actinomycetota bacterium | reverse complement strand
CGCGCGGGGTGAGAACGTTGCGGTGAAGGGCCGGGGTCTGGGATTCACCGAGCGCCCGCCGGTCAAGCCGCTGATCGCCTCCGTCGAGGGCTACGCGCTGGCGGGCGGGACAGAGCTGGCCCTGGCCACCGATCTGATCGTGGCGGCGCGCAACTCCGCCTTCGGTATCCCGGAGGTCAAACGCGGCCTCGTCGCGGCGGGCGGTGGTCTGCTGCGCCTGCCGCAACGCATCCCGTACCAGATCGCGATGGAATTGGCGCTCACCGGCGACACCCTGGGTGCGGAACGGGCCCACGCGTTGGGTCTGGTCAACGTGCTCTCCGAGCCCGGCCACGCGCTAGAGGCCGCGATCGAGCTCGCGGAGCGGATCACCGCCAACGGTCCGCTGGCGGTCGCGGCTACCAAGCGGATCATCACCGAGTCGCGCGGGTGGAACCCCGAGGATCAGTGGCGGGAGCAGATGAAGATCATCATGCCGGTGTTCGCCTCGAAGGATGCCAAAGAAGGCGCGATCGCCTTCGCCGAGAAACGGGCTCCCAATTGGACGGGCGCCTGAGCAGTCGGCGGCCGGGCTGAGTCAGCCACGCAAATCTACTGTCGCGCCGACGATCACGGTCCAGGGGTCGACCCCCGACAGGGCCAGACGGCCTAGCCGCTGGGCGTAGTGGGCGGTGTCGCCGAACTCCTCGACCCAGCTGCGGGCTCGCATCGTCGCCCGCCACAGTCGGTGCTCGATCGTCACACCGATCGCACCGTGCAGTTGATGGGCTGAGGTGACGACTGCCGGAACCACTTGGCCGAGTGTCACTTTCGCGACCGTCACCGAGTAATCGGCTTGAGCGCTGTCGAAGCCGAAATCGGCGGCAGCCGCGACCGCCAGATTTGCCGCGGCCCGGGCGCGCTCCACCTCACCGGCCATGGTGGCCAGCGTGTGCTGGACTGACTGAAAGGCGCTGAGTGGTCGGCCGAACTGCTCGCGGTCACGGGTGTGGGCCACCGAGAACTCCACCGCGGCATCGAGCGCCCCGATGATCTGCATGCACCGCGCCCACGCGCCACGGCGGCGGAATTCCTCCGCGACGTCGGCTGGGATGAAGGCGGCGTAGTCGAGATCAACGTCGACGATGTCGCGTGGCTCGCCGCCGGCGTTGCCTCCCTTGGTGATTGACAGTTCGTCGGGGTTGCGGACCGCCACCATCAGCCGGTCACCGTCTGTCAGGGCGAGCACCACGGCGGCAACGTCCGCCGCGTAGGGGACATCCGGCACGTGTGCGACTATCCGACCGCCGGAGCGCCTGGCCGCGCCGGCTGCAACCGTCAGTGGTCCGAGGTCCGGGATGTCGAGGCCGGCGGTGTTGGCCAGCCAGCAGGCGAGCAGGTCGGTCTCCGCCAGTGGGACGCTCACGGCGTGACGGGCCAGGGAGCGCAGGATCACCGCCACTTCGGTGGGGCCGCCGCCTGAGTCCGCAGTGCTGTCCAGGCGGGTCAGTCCTGACTCCTCCAGATGACGCCATGCGGTGCCATCAAGCGGATCGGGCAGGCTCCGATGTCCGATCCGTGCCTCGAAGGATCTGGTGCCGATATCGTCGACAAGGGTGCGGAGATCGCTGAGATCGTCTGTGCCGCTGTCGAAGACACCGCCGCGGAGAACATTCGTCGTCATCGCAGACCCATCCCCCTGGCCACCATCCCGCGCAGCACCTCATTGGTTCCCCCGCGCAGGGTGAACAACGGGGCATGAACCCTCGCCACCGCCAGTAGTGCCGCCACCCGGCCGCGCTCGTCGGTGTCCTCGTCGACGTAGGACAGTAGATCGGCTGCCAGATCGACGGACTCCTGCTCGAAGCGGGTACCGAGATCCTTTACCAGGGCTGCCTCGTTCACCGGCGATTGCCCGTCGGCCAGAGCGCGGGCGACGGAGATGGAGAGTTGTCGTAGCGATATCAGACGGGCCAGCAGGCTCCCCACCGCGGCGGTTGCGTGATCGTCGAGGTCGCCGCTGGCTGCGAGCAACCTCAACAGCGCGGTAAGCATTGGTGCCGTGGTGAGGATCCGCTCCGGCCCACTGCGCTCGAAGGACAGTTCCGCGGTCACCTGCCGCCAGCCGTCGCCCTCTCTACCGAGCAGGTTGGTGTCGTCGATGAAGACCTCGTTGAAGGTGACCTCATTGAAGTGATGCTCGCCGGTCATCAACACAATGGGGCTGATATCGATCCCGGGGGAGTCGGTAGGGACGATGAACTGACTGAAGCCGGCGTGCCGCCGTTGCGGATCGAGCGGAGCGGTTCTTACCAGCACGACGATCTGATGCGACAGATGCGCGCCGCTGGTCCAGACCTTGGTGCCCGACAGCACCCATCCGCCGTCCGTGCGGGTGGCACGGGCAGCTGCGGCGGCAAGGTCGGAACCGGCCTGCGGTTCGCTCATCCCGATCGCCGAGAAGTACTGCCCGGCAGCTAATCTCGGCAGGATCCGTCGTCGTTGCTCCTCCGTCCCGTAGGACATCAGGCCGGGTCCCACCTGACGGTCGGCGATCCAGTGCGCGGCGACCGGAGCACCGCTGGCCAGGAGCTCCTCGGTGACGACATAGCGGTGCAGGTGACCCAGCCCGCGTCCGCCGTACTCCGGTGGGATGGTCAGGCCCAGAAACCCGGCGTCGCCCAACCGGGCGCTGAACGCCTCGTCCCAGTTCGACAACCAGGCATCGACGCTGGGCTGCCAGCCGAACTCGCGACGGTCAGCGGCGAGGAAGTCCCGCAACGACCCACGCAGGCTCGCCAACTCGGGCTCGTTGGCGCACAGTACCGCGAAGTCGTCAGCCACCGTGCTCACCGATAACCCGTGACCCGCGCGATGACCGCCGGCTTTCCGTCCGCACCGATCGCCGCGGCGTCGGCGACCGCGGAGGTGCGCCCGATGCGCAACGCGGTTGCCTCATAGGTGGATTGTGCACCGGCGACGAACGGTCGCAGGAAGTTCACTCGGATCGAGGCCGTCCGCAGGGGCCGATCGTCCTGCCCATGATTGAAGGCCGCTGCCGCGACCAGTTCCAGAGCAGCGCTGCTGACCCCGCCGTGCACGATGCCGATCAGGTTGTTGATCATCGGGTCTGTGCGTTGGCGCAGCCGATATGTCCCGCTGTCGGCCGGCAGGGTCTGCACGGCCATCAAATCGGCCAGCGTCGTCCGAGGCGTGCGGATAAGGGTGTCCTCGCCGCGGTCCGCGGGCTGCGCGGGGCCGTCGGCCAGTGTCATGGTGCGGACTGTGCCACCGCCGATCACGGTGCCGCCGTGGGAGAGAGTGCACACTGACAGCAGGGTCGCGCCGCCCGGGCCGAGGGGGCGGGCGGCCGCGACGACCGGTTCCTCCGGGGCCGCCAGCAGGTGGTCGATCGCGCCCGGACTCATCTCCACGGTCAGTTCGCTGGAAACCGTCCACTGCCCGGACTCGCGCCGGTGGTAGTTCACCCGGCCGGCGACGTCATCGACCACAATGGCCAGGGCGGCGATCGTGGGTGTGCCGGTGAAGGGGTTGCGCATGCCGCCGATCGGTATCGCCGCCGTGACGGTGAACGCGGTCATGTCCTGCTCGAGAGTGGTGATGGAGAACCTGCTCAACACGTTCAGCGGGGTTTCGGGATCCCCGCTCGGTTGGGTGGTGGTGGTGTTCACGGATCTTCCTCAGTTCGACTGATAACTGGGCATCCTGCCCGCGAATTCCTTTGCTCGAAAAAGGAACTCGAGCTGCCGTGCGACATCGGTGAGCGGTTCGATGCTGCGAGACGATCGGCACAAAACCACCGCGCCCTCCATGGCCGCGATCGCGGTGTCGGCGAGCGCGGTCGCGTCGGCCGGTCCGAATCCCTCCCGCAGGTATGCCTGGGCGGCCGCACTCCGCCATCGGCTGAAGATCGTGCCGGCCAGGTCGGCCAGCTGCTGCTCATCCCGGCCGGAGCCGATCGCGGCGGCCAGCACGGGGCATCCCGCGGTGTAATCGCTCTCGATTAGCGCGTCCCGCCACATGGCGACGAACTGGTCCAACAGAGCGGTTGAGCTGTCCCCGGCCGCAGCGTCGATCTTGGTGGTGATCTCCTCGCCGGCGAACTCAAGAGCCTCGCGAAGGAGTTGACTGCGGCCCCCGGGGAAGTGGTGGTAAACGGAGCCGCGCGGTGCCCCGCTTCGGGACAGCACGGCGTCAACGGTGACAGCCGCGGCGCCGCGTTCGCGCAACAGTCCGGCCGCACTGATCAGCATCGCGGTCCGGGTCGATCCGCGAGCGGTCATGTCAGGCGGCGCCCGGGGAGCCAACCAAATGCCGTGGCGCAAGCCGACCGAGACCCAGCAGGTGGCGGCGCTTGCGCGCCCGTCGACGGATGGTCACCCCGGCGATGTTCAGCTCGACGACCCACATCAGAGGCTCCCGACTATCCGTGCCATAACTATGGTTACGACCATAATTAGCCCTCGGCAACCCCGCAAGTGGCGCTGTGTTCGGCCGAGGTGTTTTCGGTCACAGGGTTTTCGGTTACCGGGTTTTCGGTCACGGCAGCCGGCGATATGCCGCGTCGTGGTCCGTCAGTGGCCGGTTCTGCTGCCCTCTCGGGATTCAGCCGGGTGTAGGAAGCGAAAGGCGCCGGCGGCTGCCGCGCCGGCGGCCAATTGCGCGACCAGATAGATCCAGAAATTGCCCCAGGCGAAGATATTCATCAGGGAAGCGCCCACGGCGACGGCTGGGTTGAAGGCCCCTCCGCTGACACCACCGACGGCGAAGGCGCCGGCCATCACGGTGAACCCGATCGCCAGACCGAAATAGGAGTTGCCTTCGGTCTCTTTCGCCGTCGCGACGTTGAGGACCACGTAGACCAGCGCGAAAGTGAACAGGAATTCGGCGAGCAGCGCGGGGCCGATCTGCAGCGTGGCCAGCCTGGGGCTGGGTGGCATCGCGGGTTTGAGGGCGGTGACCGCAAGCCATGCGAGGACCGCCCCCGCGATCTGGGCCAGCCAGTAACCCGCGGCGGTCGGAAGATCGGTCTTACCTCGCAAGAGGACCCCCAGCGTGACAGCGGGGTTGTAGTGCGCACCGCTGATGTGGCCGCCGGCGAAGATCATCACCATGAGCACTCCGCCGATAGCCAAGGGCGCGAACGCGGCCTGCCCGGCGTCTGGCGCCATGTCCTGCATATATTCGGAGGGGTTGATGACCGTCATACCGATGGTGAAAATGAGGAAAAACGTCCCGATCAACTCAGTCACCAAAACCCGGATGTTCAACACTCAATCACGCTCCTCGGTCGGCGGTGCATCCGCGATGTGGAACCTAACAATCCCGGCAACGGATTCGGGGCGGGTCGGCGAAAATGTTTCCTGACCGGCAGGCAACAGCTTGGGGAAGGGCACGCCATGAAGACCATCACGTCCATTGCCGACGCCCGGGGGTTGCTCGGTCAGGAACTCGGGGTGAGTGACTGGCTGACGATCGATCAGCGGCGCATCAACGACTTCGCCGACGTCACAGGCGACCACCAGTGGATCCACGTCGACGTGGAACGAGCGAAATCGCAGAGCCCTTACCGGGCCCCGATTGCGCACGGTTTCCTCACGCTGTCGCTGATCCCGGCGCTCAGTAAGGACAACTTCCGGATTCAGAACGCTCAACTGGTCATCAACTACGGCCTCAACAAGGTGCGCTTCCTCAACCCCGTTCCGGTGGGCAGCCGCATCCGGGTGCGATCGGAACTCATCGACGTCAAGGCCGCGGACACCTCGGCGGATCTGACGGTGCGCCACACGGTGGAGATCGACGGCGCCGAACGACCGGCCGCGGTGGCCGAGATGATCGCCCGGGCGGTCTTCTGACCCCGCCCGGGCCACATCCCCGCGAGAAGCCGCCAGGTCGCACGCCACGAGGGCGTTTCGTGCGACTTGGCGTCTGCTCGCCGGGATGGGGGGTGAGGGATGCGGGCGGCGCCAGTGGCGCGCCGGCGCT
>SYAB01000476.1 GCA_005787665.1 Actinomycetota bacterium | reverse complement strand
GGCACCCGACCGAGTTGACGGCGGTCTTGACCAATCCGGTCACCCGGGTCTGTTCGGCCATCACCTGGTCGCTGATACCGCCGCACTCGGTGAACATCGGTCCGTGTTTGCCGCCCTGCATCGCCGGGGCGTTCGGGCCCTGCTGCTGGGATTGCGGTTCGTCGGCGCCGGGACTCGAGCATGCCCCGAGAATGCCGACCGCGGCCACAGCGGCCACGCCGGCCACCAGGGTGCGCCCCGCCCTGCTGCTTCTCACAGCATGCCACTGTAGCGGCAGCCCCGTGATCCATCGCCGACACACCAGCTGAACAGCGGGTTTGCCGGTGTTAACGGGTGTGGGACAGTAACGCCATGCTCCTCGCGCTGCTGCGGCGGTACGTCTGGCCGTACCGGCGGCTGGTCGCGGCAGTGGTGCTGCTGCAGACCGTGAGCACGCTGGCCTCGCTGTACCTGCCGACGGTGAACGCGGCGATCATCGACGACGGGGTCGCCGCGGGGGACACCGGGCTGATCGCCCGCCTCGGCCTGGTGATGCTGGCCGTGACGGCCCTGCAGGGCGCCTGTGCGGTCGGGGCGGTGTACTTCGGGTCGAGGACCGGGATGGGCTTCGGCCGCGACCTGCGCTCGGCGGTGTTCAACCGGGTGATCGGTTTCTCCGAGGCCGAGACGGCACGGTTCTCCGCGGCCTCGCTGCTGACCCGGACCACCAACGACGTTCAGCAGCTCCAGGTTCTGGTCCAGATGACCGCCACCGTGCTGGTCACCGCCCCGATCATGTGCATCGGCGGCATCGCGATGGCCATCCGCCAGGACGCCGGGCTGTCCTGGCTCTTGGTGGTCAGCATCCCGGTCCTGGCGATCGCCAACTACCTGATCGTGTCGCGGATGCTGCCGGTCTTCCGCAGCATGCAGCGTCTGATCGACGGCATCAACCGGGTGCTGCGCGAGCAGTTGTCCGGCATCCGGGTGGTGCGGGCGTTCGCGCGGGAGGCTTTCGAGGAGGACCGGTTCGACGCCGCCAACCGCGCGGTCTCCGATGCCGCGCTGACCGCCGGACGGTGGCAGGCGCTGATGCTGCCGGTGACCACACTGACCATCAACGTCTCCAGTGTGGCGCTGATCTGGTTCGGCGGGCTGCGCATCGACGCCGGGCAGATGCAGGTCGGGTCGCTCATCGCGTTCCTGTCCTATTTCATGCAGATCCTGATGGCGGTGCTGATGGCGACGCTGATCCTGGTGATGCTGCCGCGTGCGTCGGTGTGCGCCGAACGGATCACCGAGGTGCTCGACACGCAGTCCGCGATCACCGGTCCAGCCGTCCCGCACCGACCCGCCGGCGGGATCCGGGGCGAGGTGAGCCTGCGGGACGTCTCGTTCCGTTACCCGGGCGCCGAGCGTGCGGTGCTGGAGGGTGTTTCGTTCGACGTCCCGCCCGGCACGACGACGGCGATCGTGGGCGGCACCGGATCGGGGAAGTCGACACTGATGGCGTTGATCTGCCGCTCCTATGACCCCAGCGCCGGGTCGGTCCGGATGGACGGGATCGACCTGCGCGACTACGACCTCGAGGAACTCTGGGCGTCCCTGGGCCTGGTACCCCAGCGCGGATACCTGTTCTCCGGCACCGTCGCCGACAACCTGCGCTTCGGCAAGGAGGACGCCTCCGAGGCGCAGATGTGGGCCGCGTTGCGGGTGGCCGCGGCGGAGGACTTCGTGCGGGCCCACCCCGACGGTCTGGGCATGCGGGTGGCCCAGGGCGGCATCAACTTCTCCGGCGGCCAGCGTCAGCGGCTGGCCATCGCCCGGGCGGTCATCCGCGGGCCGGCGGTGTACCTGTTCGACGACGCGCTGTCGGCACTCGACGTGCACACCGACGCGCGGGTTCGCGCCGCGGTCCTCGAGGCCTCGTCCGGATCCACGGTTCTGATTGTGGCCCAGCGTGTTTCGACGGTCGCCCAGGCCGACCAGATCGTCGTGCTCGACGGTGGCCGGGTGGTCGGCGTCGGCCGGCACGCCGACCTGATCGAACGCTGCCCGACCTACGCCGAATTCGTCGACTCCCAGACACTGTCCGGGGCGGCACTGTGACGGCTCCGCCCATGCGGGGCGGCCCGCGCGCGGCGGCGGCCGATCCGGTCCCGTCGCGGTCGCGGGACTTCCGGGGATCCGCGCTGCGGCTGATGGGACTGTTACGCCCGCAGCACTGGCCGACCGTAGCGGTGCTGACGATGTCGATCGCCGGGATCGTGCTCTCGGTGATCGGCCCCCGGGTCCTCGGCCATGCCACCGACCTGCTGTTCAACGGTGTGATCGGTCGCCAACTGCCCGCAGGCATCACCAGGGCCCAGGCGATCGCCGAAGCGCGGGCCCGCGGGGACGACAGTTTCGCCGACCTGCTGTCCGGAATGGACGTGATCCCCGGCCGCGGGGTCGACTTCGGGGCCGTCGGGCGCACCCTGCTGCTCGCCCTGGCGCTGTATGCGATTGCCGCGTTGTTGATCTGGGGCCAGGCCCGACTGTTGAACGTGATCGTCCAGCGGACCATCACAACGCTGCGGGCCTCGGTGGAGACCAAGATCCATCGTCTTCCGCTGTCGTACTTCGATTCCCGGCAGCGCGGCGAACTGCTGAGCCGGGTGACCAACGACGTCGACAATGTCGCGACCTCGTTGTCGATGACGATCAGCCAGCTGCTGACCGCCGTGGTCACCATCGTGGCCGTGCTGGTGATGATGGTCGTGCTCTCGCCGCTGCTGGCGTTGATCACCGTGGCGACGGTTCCGCTGTCGCTGCTGGCGATTCGAGCCATCACCCGGCGGTCCCGGCGCATGTTCCTGGCGCAGTGGGCCAACACCGGCCGGCTCAACGCGCACATCGAGGAGACCTACAGCGGGTTCACCGTGGTGCGGACCTTCGGTCACCGGTCCTCGGCACAGGAGAAGTTCGGCGACCTCAACGACGAGGTCTACCGCTCGGGTTTCGGAGCCCAATTCTTCTCCGGGCTGATCTCCCCGGCCACCCTGGTCATCGGCAACCTCGGTTACGTGGCGGTGGCGGTGATCGGGGGGTTCCAGGTGGCCGCCGGCCGGATCACCCTCGGCGGCGTCCAGGCCTTCATCCAGTACGTCCGGCAGTTCAACCAGCCGCTCACCCAGGTGGCCGGGATGTACAACACCCTGCAGTCCGGCGTGGCCAGCGCCGAACGGGTCTTCGATTTCCTCGACGAACCCGAGGAACCCCCGTCGTCGGAGGTGGTGCTGCCCGCCGGTCCCGGCCGGGTCGAGTTCCACAACGTGGGCTTCGGCTACCTGCCCGGCACCCCGGTGGTCTCCGAGGTGTCACTGACCGCGCAGCCCGGGAGCACGGTGGCGATCGTCGGGCCGACCGGCGCCGGC
>SYAB01000475.1 GCA_005787665.1 Actinomycetota bacterium | reverse complement strand
GCGGCAAGACCTACCCGCTGCCCAAGCCGTTCCTGGTGATGGCCACCCAGAACCCGATAGAGAACGAAGGTGTCTACCCACTGCCGGAGGCTCAGCGCGACCGGTTCCTGTTCAAGATCAACGTCGACTATCCCTCCCCGGAGGAGGAGCGCGAGATCATCTACCGGATGGGGGTGACCCCGCCGGAGCCCAAGCCGATTCTTGAGACCGGAGACCTGCTGCGTCTGCAGGATGTCGCGGCGAACAACTTCGTCCACCACGCGCTGGTGGACTACGTCGTGCGGGTCGTGACGGCCACCCGGCGGCCCGAGCAGTTCGGGATGCCCGACGTCAAGGCCTGGATCGCCTTCGGGGCCTCCCCGCGCGCCTCGCTGGGCATCATCGCCGCCGCCCGCGCTCTGGCTCTGGTCCGTGGCCGCGATTACGTCGTCCCGCAGGACGTCGTCGAGGTGATTCCCGACGTGCTGCGCCACCGCCTGGTGCTGACCTACGACGCGTTGGCCGACGACGTCAAGGCCGATGCCGTGATCGGCCGCATCCTGCAGACCGTCGCGCTGCCCCAGGTCAATGCGGTTCCCCAGCAAGGACATTCGGTGCCCCCGGTGGTCCCGGCCGGAGCGCCGGTGGCTCCGCCGGCGGGCGCTACGGCTCGGTGAGCGAGTCCACTCCCGCCCCGGCGGATGGTCGGCCGCAGGTGATCCACCCGCCGTCGTTTCAGCGCGGCGAGATCGGCGATGCCAAACTGTCGGCCGCGCTGCGCACCCTCGAGTTGACGGTCAAGCGCAAGCTGGACGGCGTCCTGCACGGCGACCACCTCGGGCTGCTTCCGGGACCCGGCTCGGAACCAGGGGATTCGAGGCCATACCAGCCCGGTGACGATGTCCGCCGGATGGACTGGTCGGTGACTGCGCGCACCACCCATCCTCACGTGCGGCAGATGATCGCCGACCGCGAGTTGGAGACCTGGCTGGTCGTCGACGTCTCGGCCAGCCTGGATTTCGGCACCACCGGTTGTGAAAAGCGCGACCTGGCCGTCGGGGCCGCCGCGGCGATCACCTACCTCAACAGCGGAGGCGGTAACCGGATCGGGGCGTTGATCGCCAACGGCCAGGACATCATCCGGATCCCGGCCCGGTCGGGTCGTCAGCATGAGCAGACCCTGTTGCGGGCCATCGCCACCGCGCCGCGGGCGCCGCTGGGCGTGCGCGGGGATCTCGGTGCCGCGATCGACGCACTACGCCGGCCCGAGCGCCGGCGCGGAATGGCTGTGGTCATCAGCGATTTCCTTGGTCCGATCGACTGGTTCCGGCCGCTGCGGGCGATCGCGGCCCGCCACGAGGTGCTCGGCATCGAGGTGCTCGACCCTCGTGACGTGGAACTGCCCGATGTCGGCGAGGTGATTCTGCAAGACACCGAGTCCGGCGTCACCCGCGAGTTCACCATCGACGCACAGTTGCGTGACGACTTCGCCCGGGCCGCCGCGATCCACTCCGATGAGGTGGCCCGCACCCTGCGCCGGTGCGGCGCGCCGCTGATGACCTTGCGCACCGACCGGGACTGGATCTCCGACATCGTGCGCTTCGTGGCCTCCCGGCGTCGCGGTGCGATGGCAGGCGCACAGTGACGCTCCCGCTGCTCGGTCCGATGGCGCTGACCGACTTCGCCCACCCCTGGTTCTTCCTGTTCCTGCTCGTCGTCGCCGGTCTGGTGGCGCTTTACGTGGCCGTTCAGCTGTCCCGGCAGAAGCGGGTGCTGCGCTTCGCCAACATGGAGCTGTTGGAGAGCGTCGCGCCCCAGCGCCCCAATCGCTGGCGGCATCTGCCGGCGATCCTGTTGGCCTCCTCGCTGGTGATGCTGACCATCGCGATGGCGGGCCCGCAGAACGACGTCCGTATCCCGCGCAACCGGGCCGTGGTGATGCTGGTGATCGACGTGTCCCAGTCCATGCGAGCCACCGACGTCGAGCCGAGCCGGCTCGCGGCGGCCCAGGAGGCGGCCAAGCAGTTCGCCGACCAGCTGACCACCGGGATCAACCTCGGATTGATCTCCTATGCCGGCACCGCCACGGTGCTGGTGTCGCCGACCACCAATCGGGAGGCCACCAAGGCGGCGCTGGACAAGCTGCAACTGGCTGATCGGACGGCCACCGGTGAGGCGATCTTCACCGCGTTGCAGGCGATCGCGACCGTCGGGGCCGTCATCGGCGGCGGCGACGAGCCGGCTCCGGGACGGATCGTGCTGATGTCCGACGGCAAGGAGACCGTGCCGTCCAACCCGGACAACCCCAAGGGGGCCTTCACCGCGGCCCGGACCGCCAAGGACCAAGGCGTGCCGATCTCGACGGTGTCCTTCGGCACGCCCTACGGCTATGTGGAGATCAACGACCAGCGCCAGCCGGTACCGGTCGACGAGGACATGCTGGACAAGATCGCCGAGTTGTCCGACGGCAATCACTACTCGGCCTCCACTCTGGAACAGCTCAAAGAGGTGTTCACCTCGCTGCAGGACCAGATCGGCTACGAGACCGTCAAGGGTGACGCCAGCGTGGGCTGGCTGCGGCTGGGATCGCTGCTGCTCGCGCTGGCCGCCCTCGGCGCCTTGGTGATCAACCGGCGGCTGCCGGGCTGATCGGCGCCGAGATCGACGACAGGGTCGCCGATCAGCCCTCGGGCGCCGCCATGGTGTCGATTTCAGCGGTGCTGACCGCAGGCACTAAGTTGACTCCCATGAGCGACACCGCCCCCGCCGCCACGCCTCCGTTCGTCTCGCGCTCGGTGCTGGTCACCGGCGGGAACCGGGGCATCGGTCTGGCCATCGCGCGGCGACTGGTCGCCGACGGCCACAAGGTCGCGGTCACCCATCGCGGGTCGGGAGCGCCCGACGGGCTGTTCGCCGTCGAGTGCGATATCACCGACAACGACGCCGTCGACCGCGCCTTCACGGCGGTCGAGGAGCACCAGGGCCCGGTCGAGGTGCTGGTGTCCAACGCAGGTATCACCGCCGACGCTTTCATGATCCGGATGACCGAGGAGCGGTTCGAGAAGGTCATCGACACCAACCTCACCGGGGCGTTCCGGGTGGCGCAGCGTGCAGCACGCAGTATGCAACGCAACCGCTTCGGCCGGATGATCTTCGTCGGCTCGGTCTCGGGCACCTGGGGGATCGGCAACCAGTCCAACTATGCCGCGTCCAAGGCCGGGTTGATCGGGATGGCGCGCTCGATCTCCCGCGAGATGTCCAAGGCCGGGGTCACCGCGAACGTGGTGGCACCGGGTCTGATCGACACCGATATGACCCAGGCGATGGACGAGCGGGTCCGTGAGGGCGCGCTGGAGTTCATCCCGGCGAAACGGATCGGCACCGCCGAGGAGGTCGCCGGCGCGGTGAGCTTCCTGGCATCCGAGGATGCCGGATACATCGCCGGGGCGGTGATTCCGGTCGACGGCGGAATGGGCATGGGCCACTAGCAGGGCGCGGCAGCACACGAAAGGACCTACATGGCAGGGATTCTCGAGGGCAAGCGCGTCCTCGTCACAGGCATCATCACCGATTCTTCGATCGCGTTCCACATTGCGCGGGTCGCCCAGGAGGCCGGGGCGGAGATCGTCTGCACCGGATTCGATCGGATGCGGCTGATCCAGCGGATCATCGACCGGCTGCCCAATCCGGCCCCGTTGCTGGAACTCGACGTGCAGAACGCCGAACACCTCGACAGCCTGGCCGGCCGGGTCGCCGAGGTGATCGGGGAGGGCAACGGACTCGACGGCGTGGTGCACTCGATCGGCTACATGCCGCCGAGTGGGATGGGCATCAACCCGTTCTTCGACGCACCCTACGAGGACGTGGCCAAGGGTATCCACATCTCGGCGTTCTCCTACGCCTCGCTGGCCAAAGCGGTTCTGCCGATCATGAATCCGGGCGGTGGGATCGTCGGCATGGACTTCGACCCCACCAGGGCGATGCCCGCCTACAACTGGATGACCGTGGCCAAGAGCGCGCTGGAGTCGGTCAACCGGTTCGTCGCCCGGGAGGCCGGCAAAGTCGGTGTTCGCTCGAATCTCGTTGCCGCCGGCCCGATCCGGACGCTGGCGATGAGCGCGATCATGGGTGGCGCACTTGGCGACCAGTTCAAGGACGAGATGGCCATGCTGGAAGAGGGCTGGGATCAGCGCGCTCCGCTGGGCTGGGATATGAAGGACCCCACCGCGGTCGCGAAGACCGTGTGCGCCCTGGTCTCCGACTGGCTGCCGGCGACCACCGGAACGGTCATCTACGCCGACGGCGGCGCGAGCACCCAACTGCTGTGAGCATCGATGCGCTGCTGCTGTTGTCCTTCGGCGGGCCAGAGGGTCCCGACCAGGTCATGCCGTTCCTGGAGAACGTCACCCGCGGCCGCGGCATCCCACGCGAGCGACTCGAATCAGTCGCCGAGCACTATCTGCATTTCGACGGGGTTTCGCCGATCAACGGCATCAACCGCGCACTGATCGAGGCCATCCGGACCGAGTTGGCCGAACGGGGCGAGACGCTGCCGGTGTACTTCGGCAATCGCAACTGGCATCCGTTCGTCGAGGACACCCTCGCGGAGATGGCATCCGACGGGGTGACCCGTGCGGCGGTGTTCACCACCTCGGCATGGGGCGGCTACTCCGGGTGCACGCAGTACCAGGAGGACATCAGCCGCGCCAGGGCGGCGTTGGGAGAGGGGGCGCCGGAGCTGGTCAAGCTGCGGCAGTACTTCGATCACCCGCTGATGATCGAGATGTTCGCCGATGCGATCGCCGAGGCCGCCGCGGAACTGCCGGAAGCGCTGCGGGCCGACGCCCGGCTGGTGTTCACCGCGCATTCGATCCCGATGCGTGCGGTGGACCGATGCGGGCCGGGCCTCTACCCCCGCCAGGTCGCCTACACCTCGGGTCTGGTCGCCGCGGCCGCCGGCTACGCCGACTTCGACCTGGTCTGGCAGTCCCGATCCGGCCCGCCCCAGGTGCCGTGGCTGGAGCCCGATGTGGGCGACCACCTGGCGGTCCTGGCCGAGGCCGGCACCACCGCGGTCATCGTCTGTCCGGTCGGGTTCGTCGCGGACCATATCGAGGTGATCTGGGACCTCGACAGCGAACTCGCCGAGCAGGCCGAGGAGCTCGGCGTCGCACTCGTTCGGGCGACCACCCCCAATGCCCAGCCCCGCTTCGCGGCGCTGGCGCTGGACCTGCTCGACGAGATGCGGCAGAGCCGTGCGGCGTCGAGGGTCGTCGGGCCACAGCCGGTTCCGGGCTACGGATCCAGTGTCAACGGACGGTTCTGCACGGCCGACTGCGAGGCCAGCGCGGCCGCCGCGGCTGCCGTCAACCCCAGGCCGACTGCAGGATCGCGCTGACCGCCGCGCTCCGCGCGGATCGGACCACCGCGCTGAGCGGGCGCAGGGCGGCGTCGGCGATGCGGGCCTCCGACGCGCTCTGGGTGCCGATCGGCGCCATTCCGGAGCTGACCAGGACGATGGCGTCGACGTGAGCCGCGGTCGCCAGCACCCGAAGCGCCCTGGCGGGGGCGTGGTCGGGGGTCCGATGGTGGCCGTTGGCCGCCAGTACCTCTTCCACCATGGCCCTGGGGTTCGTGCTGCCGGGAACCGGCTGCAGGCCGTCGAGTGCCTCAGCGGCCGATCGCACCGTCGACCGCAGGGCGTATTCCGCCTCGCCGAGGTCGAGGTGATCCGCCGCCGGCACCGCGGGAAGGGAGTAGGCCGACCAGGACAGTGTCGCGGGCGGGTCGTCCTCCTCGGTGCACTCGAACACCGGTATCAGTCCGATCGTTACCCCGTCGGTCCCGGTGACCAGGACGGCCTCGCCGGCATCGAGGGCGTCGCTCTGGAACTGGGTGCCTGCCGTCAGGCCCCGGACGTCGCCGGGGACCGGCAGCGCCAGGCTGATCGCGGGCCGCGCCAGCCCGCCGCGGCCGCCCCGGCCCGCCGCGGTTCGCATGGTCTGCAACAGCGACATGGTGCCGAGATCGTCAACATCCGGCCACGGCAGGCCGGTGCGGCCGGCCGCCACCGCATCGTAAGCGATCACCGAATGCCTTGGCGCCCAAGCGCTTAACGCGTCAAGAACGTCGTCCGGCGCGGCATGACCGGCCAACCAGGCGTTGGCCCACACCGACAGCGAAACGCTCGGGCACCACATGATGCTGGGAAGTGTAATGGCTCGGGTCGGGCCTGGCCGGACACCGCCGCGCCGTCGTTCAAGGGGCGTATCGTGTCGCTATGCCTGCGGCACTGATCTGGCTGATCTCTGCTCTCGGGCTGGCGGCCGCCGAGGCGCTGACCGGGGACATGTTCCTGCTCATGCTCAGCGGGGGCGCGCTCGCGGCGGCCACCTCCAGTTGGCTGCTCGACCTGCCGGTGTGGGCGGACGGCGCGGTGTTCCTGGTGGTCTCGATCCTGCTGCTCGTGCTGGTGCGTCCGGTGCTGCGGCGCCGGATGACTCGCGACGCGGGGCTGCCGGAGCCGGCGAAGGCGCTGGAGGGCCGCCCGGCGCTGGTCCTGGACCGGGTCAACCGCAATCAGGGCCAGGTCAAGCTGGCGGGCGAGGTCTGGACGGCCCGGCCCTACGATGACGCCGAAGTCTACGAACCCGGTGATCAGGTGACCGTTCTGCATATCGACGGTGCCACCGCGGTGGTGTGGAAGAACCCGTAACGCGTCAGACAGGAGGCTCGAGATGGACGGTGCGATGGCCGGACTGGTGTTGCTGGCGGTGCTGGTGATCTTCGCGATCATCGTCGTCGCGAAGTCGGTGGCGCTCATTCCCCAGGCCGAGGCGGCGGTGATCGAGCGTCTCGGCCGCTACAGCAAGACGGTGTCCGGGCAGCTGACCCTGCTGATCCCGTTCATCGACCGGATCCGGGCCCGGGTGGATCTGCGCGAGCGGGTGGTGTCCTTCCCGCCCCAGCCGGTGATCACCGAGGACAACCTGACCGTCAACATCGACACGGTGGTGTATTTCCAGGTGACCAGCCCGCAGGCCGCGGTCTATCAGATCAGCAACTACATCGTCGGCGTGGAGCAGCTCACCACCACGACGCTGCGCAACGTCGTCGGCGGGATGACGCTGGAGCAGACCCTCACCAGCCGCGACCAGATCAACGCCCAGTTGCGTGGGGTGCTCGACGAGGCGACCAACCGCTGGGGTTTGCGGGTGGCGAGGGTGGAACTGCGCAGTATCGACCCGCCACCGTCGATCCAGGACTCGATGGAAAAGCAGATGCGCGCCGACCGTGAGAAGCGGGCGATGATCCTGACCGCCGAGGGCACCCGGGAAGCCTCCATCAAACAGGCCGAGGGCCAAAAACAATCGCAGATCCTGGCCGCCGAGGGTGCCAAACAGGCCGCCATCCTGGCGGCGGAGGCCGAGCGGCAGTCCCGGATCCTGCGGGCTCAGGGCGAGCGGGCTGCGCAGTACCTGCAGGCACAGGGCGAGGCCAAGGCGATCGAGAAGACGTTCGCCGCGATCAAGGCCGGCCGACCGACCCCAGAGATGCTGGCCTATCAGTACCTGCAGACGCTTCCGCAGATGGCTCAGGGCGAGGCCAACAAAGTCTGGCTGATCCCCAGCGATTTCGGTTCCGCGCTGGAGGGTTTCACCAAACTTCTGGGGGCACCGGGATCCGACGGGGTGTTCCGCTACCAGCCTTCACCGGTGGAGGCCGACGCCGCTACCCCGGCGGACGATTCCGACGAGGTGGCCGACTGGTTCAACACCCGAACCGACCCCGACATCGCCGAGGCCGTTGCCAAAGCCGAAGCCGAGGCGCGCCGGTCTATCGCGGCCACGACACATGACCTGCCGAGTGCGCTCGTACTGGACCCCGGGACCTCCGAGCCGACGCAGACTCCGCCGTCGGGTTAGTGCCCGGTCACCAGCCGCCGAAGCCCCAGAAACCTCCATAGCCGCCCATCATGCCGAGGTCGTTCGGTGTGGCGGTGATCTGAGAATTGCCCGGGCTCGCGCAGTCGGT
>SYAB01000051.1 GCA_005787665.1 Actinomycetota bacterium | reverse complement strand
CGGACAGCAGATCCTTCTCGAGCAGCTGGTCCTCCTCCTCGGTGCGCCCGCGCCACCGGGTGCCGGCGATGGGGTGCGTCGTCGCCCAGCCGTCCTGCACCGTGACCAGCGCCTCGGGACTGGACCCGACGATCGAGAACGCCGTCCCCCCGGACCCGTCGGGGATGTGCATGAGATACATGTACGGACTCGGGTTGGTCACCCGCAGCATCCGATACACGTCGATCGGGGCTGCGGCGGTGTCCATCTGGAAGCGTTGAGACGGGACCACCTGGAACGCCTCGCCGGCTTCGATCTCCCCCACGAGCCGTTCCACCACCGCGCCGTACTCCTCGACCGTGCGCTGGGCATGCGGGCGCGGCTCGGGCCGGGAGAAGGTCGCCACCGTCGAGCGCAGCGGCTGGCCGAGTGCGGCGGTCATCACGTCCAAGCGTCCGACGGCATCGTCGTACGCCTCATCGACGCGGTCGGCACTGCCATCCCAGTTGACCGCATTCGCGATCAGGGTGATCGTGCCCTCGTGATGGTCGACCGCAGCCAGATCGGTGGCCAGCAACAGCAGCAGGTCGGGTAGCCGCAGATCGTCGACGGCCAACTCGGGCAGCCGCTCGAGCCGCCGGACGAAGTCGTAGGCGAAATACCCCACCAACCCGCTGGAGAGCGGAGGCATCCCGGCAAGCGGCCCGGTGGAGAGCAGTTCCATGGTCGCGCGCAGCGCCTCCAGCGGATCCCCGCCGCTGGGGGCACCCTCGGGGGCTGCTCCCAGCCAGGCCGCGCGGCCGTCGCTGATCGTCAGCGCCGAGGGCGATCCGGCGCCGATGAAGGACCACCTCGACCAGGACCGTCCGTTCTCGGCGGATTCCAGCAGGAAGGTCCCCGGGCGGTCGGCGGCGAGCTTGCGATACGCCGACAGCGGGGTCTCGCTGTCGGCGAGAACCTTGCGGGTCACCGGGACGACGCGGTGTTCGCCGGCCAGTGCGCGGAACTCGTCGCGGGTCGTAGTGGGCATCGACTGCACGACTCCATCCTCCCAGACCTGTCGTCAGCCCCCCGGCGGCGATAGCGTTGTCGGCATGACACCACCGATCAGACCGGGTGACCGCGCTCCAGACTTCGAACTCCCGGACCAGACCGGGACGGTACGGTCGCTGACCGGCCTGCTCGCCGACGGCCCGATCGTGCTGTTCTTTTACCCCGCGGCGATGACCCCGGGCTGCACCAAGGAGGCCTGCCACTTTCGCGATCTGGGCGCCGAGTTCGACGCCGCGGGCGCGGCCCGGGTCGGGATCAGCACTGACGCGGTCGAGAAGCAGGCGCGATTCTCCGACTCGCAGCGCTTCGACTACCCACTGCTGTCAGACACCGACGGGCGGGTCGCCGAGATGTTCGGCGTCAAACGGGGCCTGCTCGGCAAGTTCCTGCCGGTCAAGCGGACCACCTTCGTCATCGATGCCGATCAGACCGTGCTGGAGGTCATCTCCAGCGAGGTGAACATGGACACCCATGCCGACAAGGCGCTGGCGGTGTTGCGGGCGCGGTAGCGCCGAGTGTGAACGTGCTGCGGAAATCGGGGGGATTTTCCGCAGCAGGTTCACACTCGCGGCTCAGTCCGGAGGCGCCAGCAGCACGTCGGCGTCGAAACAGCTGTGCGCGCCGGTGTGGCAAGCCGCGCCGGTCTGCTCGACTTCGAGCAGCACCGCGTCGCCGTCGCAGTCCAGTCGCACCGAGTGGACGTGTTGAGTGTGCCCGGAGGTCGCCCCTTTGACCCAGTACTCAGCACGCGAACGCGAGTAATAGGTCGCCTGGCGGGTGGCCAGTGTGCGGGCAAGTGCCGCATCGTCCATCCAGGCCACCATCAGTACCGCCCCGGTGCCGCGCTCCTGGGCGACGGCGGCGAACAGCCCGTCGGGATTTCGCTTGAGCCGCGCGGCGATGGACGGGTCGAGGGGCGTCGGACGGGTGCCGGATTCGTCCTCTTCGCTCGCGCTCATCGGACGGGTGCCGGATTCGTCCTCTTCGCTCGCGCTCATCGGACGGTGACCCCCTCGGCTGCCATGGCGGCCTTCACCTCACCGATGGTCAGCTCGCCGAAGTGGAAGACGCTGGCCGCCAGCACCGCGTCGGCCCCGGCGCGGACGGCCGGGGCGAAATCGCCCACCCTCCCCGCGCCGCCGCTGGCAATCCCCGGCACGGTGACGGCCCGGCGCACCGCGCGCAGCATCGCCAGATCGAATCCGGCCTTGGTGCCGTCGGCGTCCATCGAGTTCAGCAGGATCTCCCCCACGCCGAGTTCGGCTCCGCGCCTTGCCCATTCGACCGCGTCGATCCCGGTGCCCTGCCTGCCGCCGTGGGTGGTGACCTCCCAGCCCGACGGCGTCGGGGTGCCGCCGGCCGGCACCGTTCGGGCATCCACCGAGAGCACGATGCACTGCGAACCGAACCGTCGGGCCAGTTCGGCGAGCAGTTCCGGTCGGGCGATCGCGGCGGTGTTGACCGACACCTTGTCCGCGCCGGCCCTCAGCAGGGCGTCGACGTCGTCCACCGAACGGATGCCGCCGCCCACGGTGAGGGGGATGAAGACCTGTTCGGCGGTGCGGCGCACCACGTCGAGCATGGTGGCCCGGCCCGACGACGACGCCGTCACGTCCAGGAAGGTCAGTTCATCGGCACCCTGGCCGTCATAGACCGCCGCCAGTTCCACCGGGTCCCCCGCGTCGCGAAGGTTCTCGAAGTTGACGCCTTTGACCACCCGGCCGGCGTCGACGTCCAGACAGGGGATGACCCGCACGGCGACATCCATCAGCCGTACTCCTCGGGTGAGCCGACGCGGTTCAGGATGTCCAGGATCTGCTCGTGCGCCCCGGGCGCGGCGGCCAGCGCCGACCGCGACGCGATCGTCCACGGGTCCCCGGACAGGTCGGTGACGATGCCGCCGGCGGCACGCACCAGCGCGACCCCGGCCGCGTGGTCCCAAATGTGATGGCCGAAACTTATTGCCGCGCCGAGGATTCCGGCCCCGACAAAAGCCATATCGATGCCGGTGGACCCGTGCATGCGCATCTTGCCGCAGATCCGGGTCAGCTCGGTGAACACCGCCAGCCGGTAGCGCCCGGGAAAGCGGCCGTGCCAGTCGACGTTGAAGGTACCGATGCCCAGCACCGAGTCGGACAGGTCGGCGGGGGCCAGCCGCGGCTGGGGGATGCCGTTGAGGTGCACTGGACCGTCCAGAACCGCGGTGTAGCGCTCACCAGTGAAGGGCAGCCAGGTCAGTCCGGCCACCGGTTCCCCGCCGCGCAGCAGTCCGAGCAGGAGGGCCGCCATCGGTGACCCGGCGGCGTAATTGAAGGTGCCGTCGATCGGATCGAGCACCCAGACCAGATCTTCGCCGAGATCGGCACCCCCGAACGCCTCACCGTGCACCCCGATCCCGGTGGCTGCCTGCAGCGCCGCGACCACCTGCCGTTCGATGGCCAGGTCGACCTCGGTGGCGAAGTCGTTG
>SYAB01000474.1 GCA_005787665.1 Actinomycetota bacterium | reverse complement strand
CCCGAGGGTCACGATCGCCAGGTAGTCGCCCCGGAGCCTCAGGGTGGGAAAGCCCAGGATCAACCCCGCGAGCGCGGTGACAGCCATGGCGATCGGGACGCACGCCAGCCAGGCCCAGTTCTCATGCAGCCAGCCATTCGGACTCACCCGGTTCCACGGACTGTCCGGGCTGGTCAGCAGGGCGACGGTGTAGGCGCCGACGGCATAGAAACCGACGTAGCCGAGGTCGAGAAGACCCGCTTGTCCGACCACGACGTTGAGCCCGATGGCGATGATCGCCACCATCGCGAACTGGGCCATGGTGCCGCCGAAACTGATCCCCGGGGTGTCCAGCCACCGCGGCGTGTACAGGGGCAGCAGCGCCAACGCGCCGAAGCCCACCACACCGAAGCCCCATTTTTGCACCCGGGTGCGCCCGTCCCACCATCGGCGCAACGCGTCGCCGGGGGCCAATGCCGTACGGGCGGCGTGCGCGTTCATGCCCTGGCCTTTCCGAGGCTCTCGCCGAGTATCCCGGTCGGCTTGATCAGCAGAACGAGCACGAGCAGGACGAAGGCGACGACGTCACGCCACTGCGTTCCGAAGAGCGCCTGTCCGTAGTTCTCCATCACGCCCAGCAGCAGTCCGCCGATCAGGGCGCCGCGCAGGTTGCCGATACCGCCCAGGACCGCGGCGGAGAAGGCCTTGATACCGAGCAGGAACCCGCCGGAGTAGATGATCCCCTGCGGGACCCGCAGCGTGTAGAGCAATGCTGCGGCGCCGGCCAGCATTCCGCCGATCAGGAAGGTCGTCATGATGATGCGCTCGCGGGAGACCCCCATCAGCGTGGCGGTGGTCGGGTCTTGGGCGACCGCCCGGATTCCGCGGCCGAACTTGGTGTGGTGGACGAAGAGATAGGTGAGCCGGGCCAGCACCAGCGCCGAGCCGATGATCACCAGGGTGACGTTGGTGACCGAGGCGCCGAACACCTCGAACTGAGTCTTGGGCTGCACCAGGACGATCGGCTGCTGGGCGTTGCTTCCGCCGTAGCCCTTCAGGATCTGCGGCAGCACGAAGTGTACGAATTCCTGTAGTACGAAGGACATCCCGATAGCGGTGATGAGGAAGGTCAGCGGCCGGGCGTTACGGCGCCGTAGCGGACGGTAGGCGACAAACTCCAAACCGACTGCGGCAGAACCGGATACCGCCATCGCGAAGATCAGTGCGACACCCAGGTACAGGACCGTCAACCCGACACCGCGGTTGTAGGCGTTGCCGCTCGGGGTGAAGCCCAGGATGATGTCCAGACAGAAGTACGCACCGAACATGCCGAACATGAAGATCTCGGAGTGCGCGAAGTTGATCAGCCGCAGCACACCGAACACGAGGGTGTACCCGACCGCCACGAGGGCGTAGATCGCACCCCAGGCCAAGCCGTCGATGGTGAACTGCCAGAAGCCGTTGCGCAGGTTCTCGACGTTGAACCCGATGTCACCGGCCAGGCAGGCGAATTGGCCGGCGCACTCCAGGATCATCGGTGGTTACTGGACCTTGTAGATCCAGATCAGGTCCGATGTGAGTTCACCATTGGCAGTCCACTGGTATGTGCGGGCCACACCCTGGCCCTGGTACCCGCGTACGAAGTCCAGCAGTGCCGGGCGGGTGATCGCACCGGAGTCGATGCCGGTGAGCAGGATCGTCGCCAGGTCGTAGGACTCCAGGCTGTAAGTGCCGGGCGCCTGGCCGAACTTCTTGGTGTAGGCCTCGGCGAAAGCGCCGGTCGGAGGGCCGCACGGGCAGGACAGCACGGCCCCTTCGGCAGCCTGGCCGGCGGCCTTGACGAACTGCGGATCCTTCAGCCCGTCCGGACCGGCGAACAGGCCGGTGTAACCGGAGTCGCGCAGTTGCTGCAGCAGCAGTGCGCCTTCGGTGTAGTAGCTGGCGAAGACCACCACGTCCGGCGTGCGACCCATGATCTGGCTCACAGCGGCGGAGAAGTCCTTGTCGCCCTTCTTGATCGAGATGTTGCAGGCCGGATCGGCGATCGGGCCCAGGGTGTCGCGTACCGCGCCGGCCTGTCCGACGCCCGCGTCGGTGCTGTCGTCGACGACGCAGGCTTCGCCGACGTCGAGGGTGTTCTTCAGGTAGTTGGCCAGCGACGGACCCTGGACGCCGTCGCTGGACAGTCCGCGGAAGAACGTCTTCCAGCCCTGCTCGGAGAGCGCGACATTCGTCGCCGACGGTGTCACCGCGACCAGGCCCGCCTGGTCGAACACTGAACCGGTGGCCTTGGTCTCCCCGGACCAGGTCGGGCCGACGAGACCCACGATCGCCGGGTCGTCGACGATCCGCGGCGCCACCGAGGTGGCCTTCTGCGGGTCGCCTTCGGTGTCGAAGGTCGTGAGCGTGACCTGACAGCCGGGGTTGGCGGCGTTGTGCTCGTCGACGGCCAGTTGCGCGCCGTCCCGGACATTGGCGCCGAACGGGGCGTCGGGCCCGGTGAGCGGGCCCGCCATCGCCAGGGCCACCGGCGGGCAGGTCGCGGTGCCGTTGCCGGCCGGGGATACCGGGGCGGCGGCGTCCGCTGCGGCGGGGACGGGATCGCCCTGCGGGTTGATCTGTACCTGCTCGACGATCTTCAGGTCACGCTGGGCCGTGGGGTTGTCCGCCGACTTGGGCTGCTCGGCACAGCCGGCGAGCGCCAAGCCCGCGACGCTGGCGAGGATCAGGCCCCGCGTCCGAAAAGCGCGCACGTTCCATCCTTCGGGTCGTTGTCCGGGGGCGCTAGCGACTACTGGACTTTGTAGATCCAGATCAGGGTCGTGGTGAGCTCACCGGTGTCGGTCCACTGGTACTTGCGGGCGACACCCTGGCCGTCGTAGGCCTTGGTGTAGTCCAGCAGGGCCTGGCGGGTCACCGCGCCGGAGTCGATGCCCTTCGCCAGAATCGTGCCCAGGTCATAACCCTCGGTGCTGTAGGTGCCGGGTTCCTGACCGAACTTCTTGCTGTACTCCTCCGAGAAGGCAGCACCGGCCGGCCCACACGGGCAGGACAGCACGGCGTCCTTGGCCGAGGAACCGGCCTGCTTGACGAACTCCGGATCCTTGGTGCCGTCCGCGCTGGCGAATTTCCCGGTGAAACCTGCGTCGCGCAACTGCTGGACGAAGGGGGCCGCCTCGGCGTAGTAGCCGCTGAAGAACACCGAATCGGGCTCGGCGCCCTTGACCTGGGTCACCGCGGCGGAGAAGTCCTTGTCGCCCTTCTTCACCGAGATGTTGCAGGACGCGTCGGCGACCGGGCCCAGGGTGTCGCGAACCGCCTTGGCCAGACCGGTGCCGTAGTCCGTGCTGTCGTCGATGACGCAGACCTTCTTGTCACCGAGGGTGTTCTTCATGTAGTTCGCCACGGAGGGACCCTGGACCCCGTCGTTGGCCAGGCCGCGCAGGAAGGTCTTCCAGCCCTGCTCGGACAGCGTGACGTTGGTGGCCGATGCGGTGGCCGCGACCAGGCCGGCCTGGTCGAATACCCCGCCGGTGGCCTTGGTCTCGCCGGAGAAGGCGGGACCGATCAGCCCGATGATGTTCTCGTCGTCGACGATCTGGGGGGCGATGGCGGTGGCCTTCTGCGGGTCACCCTCGGTGTCGAAGGTGCGCAATTCGATCTGGCAGCCCGGGTTGGCGGCGTTGTGCTTGTCCAGCGCCAACTGCACACCGTTTTTGATGTTGATGCCCAATGCGGCGTCCGGCCCGTTGAGCGCGCCCGCCATTGCGATCTTCACCGGCGCGCAGGTGGCCTTGCCGTCCCCGGCCGGGTCCGCGGCCACCGCGCCGGCCTCCGGCTTGACCTCTTTGCCGTCCTGGTCGATCTGCACCTGCTCGACGATCTTCAGATCCACCGGGGCGGCGGCCTCGCCCGAGGCTGCGGGGCTGTCCTTCGACGGTTCGCTGGTGGGCGAGGGCTGGCTGCAACCGGCGATGCCCAGCATCACCAGTGCCGCCGAACTCACCGCGATTGCATTCCGTGTCGTCCGACCGCGCACGTCTTACCTCCGAGTCATGAGATCAACAACCGCGTCCGAGACCGGGCCAGCGGGCGGCCTGACTCGACGACGCTTCGGTAGAACATAGCCGAAACGCCTGCGCCTATCCCGACGAAGGCGGTTCGGGAGATCCATCCAGCGTCTCCAGGACAACCTCGGCCACACGCTTCATCGTGGTGCGGCGGTCCATCGCCGCGCGCTGCATCCAGGTGAAGGCCTCCGGCTCGGTCATACCGTGGCGGGCCTGCAACTGCCCCTTGGCGCGCTCAATGAGCTTGCGGGTTTCCAGGCGGTCGCCGAGGTCGGCGACCTCGCGTTCCAATGCGGCGATTTCCTGGAATCTGCTCACCGCGACTTCGATGGCCGGGACCAGATCGCTGATCGAGAAGGGTTTCACCAGATAGGCCATCGCCCCGGCATCACGGGCCCGCTCGACCAGGTCGCGCTGGCTGAAGGCGGTCAGCACCACGATCGGGGCGATGCGCTTGGACGCGATCTCAGCAGCCGCGTCGATACCGTCGCGGCGGGGCATCTTGACGTCCATGATCACCAGATCGGGGCGCAGGCTCTCGGCGAGGTCCACCGCCTCCTGGCCGTCGCCGGCCTCGCCCACGACGGTGTAGCCCTCGTCGCGCAGCATTTCGGCGAGGTCCAGCCGGATCAAGGCCTCGTCCTCGGCGATGAGCACCCGATGGGCCACCGGACGGCCGGAATCGTCATCCATGAGGCCATTGTGTCCTGTTCGGTGCGGTTCGGCTCAGCGGCGGGTGGCGATGACCGCGTTCATCGCATCGATCGGACCTGAACGCACGTCCTGCTTGATGCCGGGGTAGACCAGCAGCATCACCCCGGCGAACACCGAGACGACGACGAGGCCGCCCATGGCCGAGACGATCCACCGAACCACCGTGTCGTCGCCGGCGGGAAAGACCCCGAGCAGCACCAGGGTGGCCAGCGCCGTGACGATCATGATCCCCAGCAGTGCGCCGGGTAGCGGCTCGCGCAGCGACAACCGTTCCTGCCGGCTGTCCGAAACCCCGCGCCAGGACTCCCACAGCCCGTTCACGGCCGTCTCCGATGTCCTGGCGGTCTGGATTTCGAGGGCTTTCTCGACCTGCTGAAGCGCGGCATCCGCAGCGAGCGAGCCCCGCGCACCGGGTGTCTCCGGCAGGCCGGTGATCTCCGGCAGTTCATCACGGCGGACCGCATCCCCGTAGGCCAACAGACCGTCCAACACCTGATTCCCGACGGCCCCGTCCATCTGGCCCGCCTTGAGATACCAGATGACGTCCTCGGCCAGGTTGGCCCCCGAATTGAACTCCTTGACGATCAGTTGGTCGTGATCACGCTCGCCCTGCCAGACCGTGATCGCGACGAATGCGCTGATGAAGATGAAAGATCCGCCGGCGATCGTCAGGCCGGCCTGTACGACGTCGGGGTCGCGATGGCCGCGACGCATCGACCATGCGGTCAGCGGCACCATGATCGTTGCCACCACCAGCGCGGCCGTCAGCATGAAAACCACCGGGTTCCACTGCAGCACCGCGATCATTCACCGATTATCCGGAGTCAACACTGCGCCCGTAGGTCAAACGTCCAGTCCCGTCCGACGGTCCGGGGGCACCCATCCACTATCGTGGACCTCCATCGCCATGCGCCCTCGTATCCCAACTGGCAGAGGAAACGGATTCAAAACCCGTGCAGTGTGAGTTCGAATCTCACCGAGGGCACTAGAAGTGAACATTCGCTGCACCACCGTCGGAGTCCGCCCGGGTGCTGAAGACCGGGGGCGACGACAGCCATCGCCGTTAGGCTCATAGCGGAGCCACCTGCGACGGACGGAGACGACGATGAAGGGTCGACTGCCGCGGTTGATCGTCGCGGGGATTCTCGGCGGTGCGCTTCTCGGCCTGGGCGCGGACCCGGCAAACGCCGATCCGGACGATCCCCCACCGCCGCCACCGCCGCCGGAACTCGTGGCTCAAGGATTGACTCAGGCCGGGTGGGACCTGTTCTTCCCGAAATGTTGGCCGGCGTGGCAACCGCCGGGGGCACCGGCGCCGCCGCCGGGTGTTCCGCGTTTCAACGGTTGGACGGACGTCCCGTATTCGCAATGCCCGGCGCCGCCCGCACCTTCACCGGGGCAGCCGTATCCCGACTTGCCACCGCCGCCGCTGGCCAATCCTTGGTGCGGTCCCGGCGGCGACGTCAGGAACGCCGTGTGCTTCCCCGGCCAGGCCTACTACAGCCGAGATCTCCCGCCCGGTTACTACGGTCCGCCGAGTTGGTACCCCGAAATCGGGGTTCCGTTGTGGATGCCGCCCTAAGACGTGTCGTCGTTGAGAACGCCGGCCACCGCCGGTGCCGGTTT
>SYAB01000473.1 GCA_005787665.1 Actinomycetota bacterium | reverse complement strand
GGTTCGACGCTGCTCTACTCCTACACCGCCCAGGCCTCTCCCCGGGAGACCCCGGTCATCGAGGACGGCCTGTTCAACACCGGCAACGCCCCGTTCGCGTTGGGCCCGATTTACCTGAACTACGGCTTCGACGACCCCTACGGCATCGGGTCGACGGACTTCTCCATCTGGTGAGTGACGCCGCCGGCAAAATTCGTCCCTGACGATTTGCTCAAGGTGCCGATAAGAAGCGCCTGAGCGGGGTTACTGTTCCCTCAGGTTTTCGGCACTCTGGGGAGGAACGTCATGGGCGCATCGAGGTTTATCGGGCGGGTCGGCGGATTGGCGGTGGCTCTCGGGGTGGGTGCGGCCGCGTTTTCGGGGTCGGCGGTCGCCTGGGCGGACCCGTCCGAGTCAGGATCTGATTCCAGCAGCACCCCCGGCTCGTCCCGGTCTGAGGACTCCCCGTCGACGCCGGCGCGTAGTCGCAAGTCCGCGGCCGCCTCGCCCGCGGCGGGGCCGGTCCGCAGTGCCAACCGCCCGCCGCGAAACTCGCGTCCGGACCAGGGCCCGACCCGTTCGGCTCCGTCGGTGACCGTCGACCGCGACATCCCCGACATTCCGGAACTCGACAGTGATGCGCTGCCGGCCGCGGTGGTGGCCGCCCCCGCGGCCGTCCAGCAGTCCGCACCCGTGCGCGCCGACCGCCAGAACAGCGCCGGACCCGCGGCGTCCGAGATCATCACAGCCGAACCTGTTTCCGCGCCGGAGCCGGCGCCGGTCGGGGAGGTGTCGGCCTTCCTGACCGAAGCGGACAACGGCCTGGCCGACGGCGTCGGAACCGACCCGTTGGCGCCGGCGGACTCACCGTTGGAATGGGCGCTGCTGGCCTTCGCCCGTCGGGAGTCGCTGGGCGCGGCCGCCAGTGCCAACCAGGTCGCCTCGGTCACCGCGTCGCAGTCGGTGACCAACAACGGCGTCACCGTCGATCCCACCGTCGAGTTCGCCGACGGCATCATCTACGGGTCCCTCGACGCGACCAGCTCACGGGGCTTGGAGCTGAAATACACCGTGATCGGTGGGCGTTCCGGCGGTAGTAACGGTGGAAAGCTGACACTGGCCACCTACCCGGACTTCTTCCCCGAAGCGGACCAGTTCACTCTGCTGCCGTACCGGACCTGGGACAACGCCGGCGTCGGCAAGGGAGAGGAGACCTGGCAGGTCCGGGTCAGCGAGGTCACCGATTTCGACAAGTTCATCACCGGCATCCCCCTCCTCGGACTGCTGGCGGACCCCATCATCGACCTGTTGCAGCGGGCCCCCTTCCTGAGCGATCTGCTGGCCCCGATCATCGGTGGATCGGTGATGGCGACCGTCACCGCGGACGTCGCCGCCTTGGCGCCCCTGCTCACTCCGGTGGCCTACACCTACAAGGTCGAGTCGTTCGACGGGACGCTGATCTCTACCAACTTCTTCCCGGCCACCGGTCTGGGCATCGGGGAGGCGGCTCCGACGGTGCTCAGCGGCCCCGGTCTGGGCACGCCGGGGCAGACCAACCCCTACGCGATCTGCGGGATCTGCGGTTCGGATCCGAACAAGACCGGCGAGACCCTGGGCATCGGGTCGCTGCGCGGTGCCGGGTTCAACGCCGTGAGTTGGGATCCGCGTGGCGAATTCGACTCCGGCGGAGTGTTGCAACTGGACAACCCGTTCTTCGAGGGCCGCGACGTGTCGGCTCTGGTCAGCTGGATCGCCACGGACACCCCCGCCGAATTCAACGATCCCGGGGACCCCAAGGTCGGCATGGTCGGCGGCTCCTACGGTGGCGGCATCCAGCTGACGGCGGCGAGCACCGACCCACGCATCGACGCGATCGTGCCGGATATCGCGTGGAACTCGCTGGAAGAGTCGCTGTATCCCAGCGAGACCTTCAAGACGGCATACCCATCGCTGCTGCTGCTGTCGCTGGTGACGACCGGCGCCCGGATCAACCCACAGATCTACGCCGCCATAGTTACCGGCGACCTCCTCGGGTGGCTGAGCGATCGCTCTCAGGCGGTGCTGTCCAGCAGCGGCCCGACCTCGCTGCTCAACCAGCTCAAGGCGCCGACGCTACTCACCCAGGGCACCATCGACGTGCTCTTCCCGTTGAACCAGTCTCTGACCAACGCCCAGACGATCATGCAGAACCCCTTTGACACTCCGGTCAAGGTGATCTGGTTCTGCGGCGGCCACGGTGTCTGCGCCGACCCCATCAGCGATGACCAGGCGAGCACGCTGCGGGATGCCTCGCTGGCCTGGCTGATCCAGTACGTCGCGAACGACGGTGTGCCCGCCGACCTCATCCCCCGATTCCAGTGGTTCGACCAGCTCGGCGATCGCTATTCGTCGCCGCTGCTGCCGAACATGCCCGGGTTCAACGACCTGCCGGCCGTCACCGCCACCAACGCCGGCGGGCTGCTGGGCATCCTGCCGATCATCGGCGGTTCCGGACCGGGTGCGGGGACGATCCCCTACTCGCTGGGCAACGGCGCCCCGGCGAGTAATGCGATCAACATCGACCTGAGCATCCCGGCCGACAGCCAGGTCGTGGGCGCCCCGACGGTGAGCTTCACCTACCAGGGCATCGGCACAAGCCGGGCGGTGTTCGCGCAGGTGATCGACAACAACACCGGCCGCGTTCTGGGCAACCTCGTCACCCCGGTGCCGGTGACCCTCGACGGCCGCGAGCGTCAGGTCAGCATCGACCTCAACGACATCGTCTACACCAACGGTGGTGTGACCCCGGGTAGCCTCACCCTGCAGATCACGAGTTCGGCCACCGCCTACGAGAACTTCATCTCGCTAGGTCTGGTCAACATCACCGACATCGCCGTGACGGTGCCGAACCGGAACGCTGTCTGACCGCTTGAATTCAGCGGCCGAAGCGGCGCTTACCGGTCGGCCGCTTGTTGCGCAGCGCGCCGGACGGCTGAGGGTCGGCGTCGGGAGTTGACTCGGGCTCGTCGTGGGGATCGGTGTCCGGATCCGGCGCGGGTTCCGACTCGGCATCGTCGGAAGGCTCAGCGGCCTCTTCGGCCAAGGGTTCCGGAACTTCTGGGGCGGTTTCTTCGGCCGAGGCGTCGCCACCCGCTGCGTCGTCGGCCTTCTTGCCGCGCCGTTTGGCCTTCTTCGCCTTCGGGGCCGCGGCGGCCTTCGGGGGCTTCTGGGGCTTCGGGGGCGCCGGCGGCTTCTCGGCGACGAAGGACAGATAGAACGCCGCGACCGCCAGGATCACGACGGCGCCCGCGGCACCGTAGACACCGAACAGCCAGGGGCCGGCGGCCTGAAGGCTCAGCCAGATCTCGGTGACCGCGGCCAGCAGGATCAGCACCGCGGCAACGACGTGCAGCACCGCCGACCAGGCGCGCAGGCGCAGCGCCAGTTCAGGGGTTTCCAGATCCGGCGCGAGCGAACGCTGCAACGTCAGCCACACCGGCACTGCCGCGGCGCCGATCGGCAGAGCGGCCGCGATGCGGCCGACGGTGGCGAGCGTGGGGGGGACGGTGCCGATGAGCACCCACCAGCGCGGCAGCACGAAAACGATGTAGGCGACGGCGCCGGTCAGAATGAGAGCCAGGTGCAGTGCTGTCGCGGCGCGCCGCCCCATGCCCCTCCTTGGTCGGTGGTCCGGGGTGCGACCCCGAAGGCTCGGCGATCGCACCCCGGACGGGTGCGGAGGATAGGGGATTTGAACCCCTGAGGGCTGTTAACCCAACCCGCGTTCCAGGCGAGCGCCATAGGCCACTAGGCGAATCCTCCGTCGGCCATGGTAGCCGGTGGGGTTCGCGACCGGCCGTGACGGGGGTGAACCGCCGGTACTACACTCACCGTGGACCCCGCGCGGCGTCCATCCTGTGAACTCCCCCAGGGCTGGAAGGCAGCAAGGGTCAACGGGCTCTGGCGGGTGCGCGGGGTCCCCTTGTGGCAACAGGAAGGGACGCGATGTCGCTCGATTCCCTGAGCCGTGACGAACTCCAGGCGCGGCATGACCTGTACCGGCGGAGTTATGCCGACCTGCAGGCCAAGAAGCTCGCGCTGGACCTGACCCGAGGCAAGCCCTCGGCCCAGCAACTCGATCTGTCCAACGCGCTGCTGGGCCTGCCCGGCGAGGCCAACTACCGAGACGACGAGGGCACCGACACTCGCAACTACGGCGGTCAGCACGGGCTACCGGCGTTGCGGGCGATCTTCGGTGAACTGCTCGGTATCCCAGTGCCCAACCTGATCGCCGGCAACAACGCGAGCCTGGAACTCATGCACGACGTGGTGGTGTTCTCCATGCTCTACGGCGGCGTCGACTCGCCGAGGCCGTGGGTTCGCGAGGACGTCGTCAAGGTCCTCTGTCCCACTCCCGGCTATGACCGCCATTTCGCCATCACCGAGAGCTTGGGTGTGGAGATGATCGGTGTCCCGATGCGCGAGGACGGTCCTGACGTCGATCTCGTCGAGGAACTCGTCGCGGCCGATCCGGCGATCAGGGGCATGTGGTGCGTGCCGGTGTTCGCCAACCCCACCGGCGCGGTCTACTCCTGGGAGACGGTCCGCCGGCTGGTCCAGATGCGAACGGCCGCAGAGGATTTCCGGCTCTTCTGGGATAACGCCTACCCGGTACACACCCTGACCGAGGACTTCCCCCGCCAGGTCGACGTGCTGGGTCTGGCGGCAGCCGCGGGTCATGCCAATCGGCCCTATGTCTTCGCCTCCACCTCCAAGATCACCTTCGCCGGTGCCGGGGTGAGTTTCTTCGGCGGCTCGCTGGGCAACATCGCCTGGTACCTGCAGCACGCCGGGACGAAGTCGATCGGGCCGGACAAGGTCAACCAGTTGCGCCACCTGAGGTTCCTGCGCGACGCCGACGGGGTGCGCGCGCACATGCTGCGCCACCAGCAGTTGCTGGCCCCGAAGTTCGCCCTGGCGATCGACATCCTCGAGCGGCGGCTGGGCGACGCGAAAATCGCCTCCTGGACCGACCCCAAGGGTGGCTATTTCATCAGCCTCGACGTCCCGGCCGGGACGGCGCGCAGGACCGTCGCGCTGGCCAAGGACGCCGGGATCGCCGTCACCGAGGCCGGTGCCTCGTTCCCGCTCCGCATGGACCCCGAGGACCGCAACATCCGGATTGCGCCGAGTTTCCCGCCGCTGTCCGACCTGTCCGATGCGATCGACGGGCTGGCCACCTGCGTGCTGCTGGCGGGCACCGAGGCGCTGCTGGCCGCCAAGGCCGTCAGCCCCGGTCGGTAGCCTGCTGGGGTGGCGCTCTACCGCAAGTACCGGCCGGCGACGTTCGCCGAGGTGGTGGGACAGGAGCACGTCACCGAGCCGCTCTCGACGGCGCTGTCGACCGGCCGGATCAACCACGCCTACCTGTTCTCGGGTCCTCGTGGCTGCGGGAAGACCTCGTCGGCGCGGATCCTGGCACGGTCGCTGAACTGCGAGCAGGGACCCACCCCGACGCCGTGCGGAACCTGCGCGTCGTGTGTGTCGCTGGCCTCCAGTGGCGGCGAGTCGATGGACGTCGTCGAACTCGACGCGGCCAGTCACGGTGGTGTCAACGACACGCGGGAACTCCGCGACCGCGCGTTCTACGCACCGGCCCAGTCGCGCTACCGGATCTTCATCGTCGACGAAGCACACATGGTCAGCAAGGAGGGTTTCAACGCGCTGCTGAAGATCGTCGAGGAACCCCCGGAACACCTGATCTTCGTCTTCGCCACCACCGAACCGGAGAAGGTACTGCCGACCATCCGGTCGCGCACCCATCACTACCCGTTCCGGTTGCTGGCGCCCCGGACCATGCGCGGCCTGGTGGAGAAGATCCTGGCCGCGGAGGACGTCGCCGTCGATGACGCGGTCTTTCCGCTGGTGATCCGGGCGGGCGGAGGTTCTCCGCGGGACACGCTCAGCGTTCTCGATCAGTTGCTCGCCGGTGCCGAGGGTAATCGTGTGCATTACCAGCGTGCGCTGGCGCTGTTGGGCGCCACTGACGTCGCCCTGATCGACGATGCCGTCGACGCGCTCGCGGCGGGCGACCCGGCGGCGCTGTTCGGTGCGGTCGAGGCGGTGATCGACGCCGGACATGACCCGCGGCGTTTCGCCACCGATCTGCTGGAACGATTCCGCGATCTCATTGTGCTGCAGGCGGTTCCGGATGCCGCGAGCCGCGGCGTGGTCGACGCTCCGGGTGATGTGCTGGAGCGGATGCGGGACCAGGCGGCCCGCGTCGGCCCGGCGACCTTGGCCCGATACGCCGAAGTGGTGCACGCCGGACTGGGTGAGATGCGGGGCGCCACAGCACCCAGGTTGCTGCTGGAGGTGGTGTGCGCACGGCTGCTGCTGCCCTCGGCGAGTGACACCGAATCGGCTCTGCTGCAACGGGTCGAACGCATCGAGACCCGGCTGGACATCTCCATCCCGGCCGCCGAGGCGGCGATCGGCGCCGCCGCACCGGCTCCCGCCAGGAGCTACGTCCGCAAGACCCAGGCCGCGCCACCCATGCCACCCCCGGCCGCGCCACTCTCGCCTCCGCCGGCTGCGTCACCCCCGCCTGTGGCGTCACCCCCGCCTGTGGCGCCACCCCCGCAATCGCCTGCCCCGGTCGAACCGCCCGCCGCGGAACCGGAGTCCGCGCCCGAGTCCGAGCCTCCGCCGGTGCCCGAGCCGGTGGCCGCCCCCACGCCGGGCGAACCCGATGCTGCGGCGGTGCGCAGCATGTGGTCGACGGTGCGGGAGAAGGTCCGCGATCGCAGCAAGCCGCTCTACGCGATGCTCGATGCGGCGATCGTGCGGGCAGTCGATGGGGACACCCTGGTGTTGACGCATCCGTCGGCGCCGTTGGCCAAGCGGTTGACCGAGCAGCACAACGTCGACGTGATCCGTGATGCCCTCAAGGATGCGCTCGGGGTGAACTGGCGGGTCCGCTGCGAGGTGGGCGCCGGCCAGGACCCGGCACCGCCGAATCCACCGCCGGCCCCCGAACCGCAGCCGGATCCGCTCGAGGCGCAGCGCGCCGAGGAGGACAGCATGATCGCCGAGGTCTCCCATGAGGACGTGGCTCCCCGTCGCGATCCCGAGGAGGTCGCGTTGGAACTGCTGCAGAGCGAACTCGGCGCCCGCCGCATCGAGGGCTGACCGGCTGTCACGTTTACGCTGAACGGCAGCGCAGCCCGTCTCGCGACCGGTCGGCTGCTCGAGCATGAGGAG
>SYAB01000472.1 GCA_005787665.1 Actinomycetota bacterium | reverse complement strand
GCCTCCTGGCCCGGTTGCGTTTCCGGGTCACTGTCAACACCGACAACCGGCTGATGAGCGACACCACGATGAGCATGGAGATGCTGCGACTGGTGGAGACCTTCGGATTCGGCTGGAGTGATCTGGAGCGGTTCACCATCAACGCGATGAAGTCGGCCTTCATCCACTTCGACGAGCGTTTGGCGATCATCGACGAGGTGATCAAGCCGCGATACGCGGTGCTTGCCGGCTAGAACGGTGGTGGCTCGTCCCCGGGGGAAGGTGGCGGGCACGCCTGCAGGCGCATCGCCCGGGAGTGCGCGCGTTCGGTGGCGATCCGGTGCGCCCGGTTCTGCGATCGGGTGGATTTCCGCAGCGGCATCAGCGCGGAGCGATCCCCCTTGTCCGCTGGGGTGGCCGGGGACGGGAACAGTGGCCCGGTCGGCGCGCTCAGAGTGGGAAAGAGCAGGGCGCTGCCGGGGGTGGTGACGTAGGTGTGGCCATCCGGAAGGTTCCAGATCACCGTGCCGTCCGGCAGTTGGCGGTCCCGCCATCCCCAGAACGTTTTGAGCAGATGATGAACGCGGCACAGGCATTTCAGATTGCCGGCATGGGTCGGCCCGCCCGCGGCGTAAGGGACCGTATGGTCGAGGTCGCAGGCGACGGCAGGTCTGTCACAACCGGGTGCCCGGCAGGTCAGATCCCGGAACCGGACGAAGTCGGCCAGCGCGCGGGACGGTTGATAGCGGGGCTCGGCATCGGAGTCGCCCGGATGGACGAGTGGGCGCAGCTTCGCCGTTTCGGCGAGATCGCGCAGCAACTCCGCGGAGATCAGGCTGTCGGCGCCGACCAGGTAGCCGGGGTTGTCCGAGGTGCCGTCCAGCGTGGATTGGTCGGCCACGACATGGATGACCACGGCCGGTGTCTGGCCGACGGCGGCTGGGCAGTTCGCCGCACCGCATTGGCACATCAGCCGCTCTCCCCGGGCGGCCAGTGCGCCGAGGGCATCGGCACGGCGCTGCGCGACGGTGCGGGGGTCGGACTCGCATACCGTTCCTGCGAGCGCGTCGAGCTGTTTGTCCAGCAACTGCGCGTCGGTGGAGAACAACCGTCCGGACAGTTCCGCGAGTCCGTCCCCGTTGTCCCAGACCGTCACCTCCCGGTCCTGCGCACGGTCCCTGGTCCGGCGAATCGCATCGGGATCCAGCCGCGCGACGATGCGGTCGATCTCTGCTGACAGTCGTCCCTGCGTCATCGAGGGCCAACGCGCGCTGCGTACGGCGATCCTGCGGTCGACCTCGGCCATCACCGCCTCGTCGGTGATGTTCCCGGTGCGATAGGAGATGGTCCGGAAGGCGTCCATGCCGATGTCGCCGGCGGCGAAGACCGCCGCGACGGCGGGCAGGCGGAGCATCGCCAGGCCGTAATTCATGAAGCTGCCGGCTTTGCCGAGGCTGACGCGCAGCGCGGCGGCGATCTCAGCGCCGACGGCGGCCCAGGTGTCCACCGCCCAGTCCTCGGCCTCGCCCCGCTCGGCTCGGCGCATCTCGAAGAGATCGCCCACCGCCTTGAGCCGACAAGCGGCCGCTTGGTTCTCGTGCCGTGTGCTGGCGACCAGGGTGTCGATCAGCGCACGCGAGGCGGGGGTATCGGGGGGTTCCCAGTAGTCATGGAGCTGTGATCCTGATCCGAACATACGTTCGATGATGCCATCGCCGACCGACAATATTTTGGTCGCGCTCTTCGGCGCTATTCGCGCCTCAGCCGCGACTCGGTGCCTGATGTCGTCGCGCTCTTCGGCGCTATTCGCGCCTCAGCCGCGACTCGACGAACCGCTCGAGTTCTTCCCATTCGGCCACGGCCTTGGCGTGCGGCCCGGCCGGGCGATCACCGGAGTCGGGCTCCAACACGTAGGCCACCAGTCGGCCGACCGCGGTGTCCCCGTTGAGCAGGGTGTCGACGGTGTCGTCCTCGGAGTAGTCGCCGACGTCCCGGATGAACTCCACGGCCAGGTCGAGTTGATCGCGGTCGATGGCGTCCGGGCCGTCGGCGATGTCATCGACCAGACCGCTGAGGACGTAGACGTTGTCGTCGGTCACGTCCACCCGCAGTGATCCGTCGGTCGCCGCGGTGCGAATGTCGTCGTAGGTGCTCAGGTCCGACAGGTCGTGGTCATGCTCATCGGCGAGGTAGCGAGCCAGGGCACGCTCGGAACCGAACACGCTGATCCGGCCGTTGCGGCCGAGGAAGATCGGCTTGTCATCGAAATAGCAGCGCAGCGTGTACAGCGTGCCGGCGCTGGTCATCACCCGAACCGGGTCGATCCCCACGTGCTCCCAGAACTTGGTGTCCCCGCCGAGCACCACGACCGGTCCGGCAGTGCGGGGCACGGCGACCTCGTCATAGGACTCGCCGGACTCGTCGGACTCGTCGGCCGCATCCCCGGTCGCGGCGGCGATCACGTCCTCCTCGTCGGCGGCCTCGAAGGGCTCCTCGAGTTCGGCGGCGGCCACCGACGCGGCGGACTCGTCGACCGCCGGGGTGGTCAGGACCTCGTCGATCGCGGTGATCACGCCGTCCCAGCTGCGTGCGACGGTCTCGCCGATAACCTCCCAGCGCTTGCGTCCGGCCCGGCCGCTGAACTGCTCCATGCCGCCGGCCACCAGGCCGAGGTTGGGATTTCCGTTGAAGAACCGGGTGACCGCCGGCAGCTCGCACACCGAACCGATGGAGGACACCACCGCCAGGGTGTTCGCCAGCGCGGTGACCGAGGCCTCGGTCGGCTTCTCGGCGAGCAGCTCCTCGACGCCGATCAGGTCGGCCTGCCGGTTCTCGGCGGGCTCCAACCGGTGGGCGTTGGCCGCGCTGAGCTTCCCCCAGGCGGGATGGTCGGCCAGGTCATTGTCGGTGTCGGTCCGCACGAACGCCGCGAGGTCGGCCACCGATTCGAACGCGAACAGGTCGTCGTCCTTGCCGAGGAAGGCCTCCCATTCGTCGCCGGCATCGCGCCAGCGGGGGGCCCACAACGTGTACAGGTCACCCGCGGTGACCCCGAGACGAATCGGTACCAGCTCTGCAGCCATGCGGGACAGCCTAACGACCTACAGTCTGTCCTCATGGATGTGTGTGTCGTCGACCACCCGCTGGCCGCCGCGCGGCTGACCACCCTGCGTGACGAACGCACCGATAACGCGGGTTTCCGCGCCGCGTTGCGGGACCTCACCCACATGCTCGTCTACGAGGCCACCCGCGACGCGCCGAGCGAGGAGATCAGCGTCCGCACCCCGCTGATCGACACCATCGGCAGTCGGCTGGCTACCCCTCCGCTCCTGGTCCCGGTGCTGCGGGCCGGACTCGGCATGGTCGACCAGGCGCATGCGCTGATCCCGGAGGCCAGGGTCGGGTTCGTCGGAGTCGCGCGGGACGAGACCACTCACCAGCCGACGCCCTATCTGGAGTCTCTGCCGGCTGACCTGCGCACCCAGCCGGTCATGGTGCTCGATCCGATGCTGGCCACCGGCGGGTCGATGGCCTACACCATCGAGCTTCTGGTCGGCCGCGGCGCGGTGGACATCACCGTGGTGTGCGTGGTCTGCGCGCCGCAGGGTGTTGCGGCGCTGGAGAAGGCCGCCCCGCAGGCGCGGTTGTTCACCGCCGCGATCGACGACGGGCTCAACGATGTCGCCTACATCCTTCCCGGCCTCGGCGACGCCGGGGACCGGCAGTTCGGGCCCCGCTAGATTCCGGCGAGGACCGCGGCGAGAAGCGCGCCCAGATCACGGGCCGATTCGCGTCCGGCGGCCAGCACCTCGTCGTGGCTCAACGGCTCGCCGGTCATGCCGGCCGCCAGGTTGGTCACCAGCGACACCCCGAGTACCTCCGCGCCGGCCGCGCGGGCCGCGATCGTCTCGTGAACCGTCGACATCCCGACCAGGTCGGCACCCAGGGTGCGCAGCATCCGGATCTCGGCGGGCGTCTCGTAGTGCGGCCCGGGTAGAGCGGCGTAGACACCCTCGGCCAGCGACGGGTCCACGGTGCGGGCCAGTGCCCGCAGCCGCGGTGAGTAGGCGTCGACCAGGTCGACGAACTGGGCCCCGACCAGCGGCGAGCGGGCCGTGAGGTTGAGGTGGTCGCTGATCAGTACCGGCTGGCCCACCCGGTACTCGGGACGCAGGCCGCCGGCCGCGTTGGTCAGGACGACGACGGTCGCGCCCGCGGCGCAGGCGGTGCGCACCGGGTGCACGACCCGGCTCAGGTCATGTCCCTCATAGGGGTGGATCCGGCCGACGAAGACCAGCACCCGGGTGTCGGCGATGCGGATCGAGAGCACCTCGCCGCTGTGACCATCGGCGCTGGGCGGCAGGAAGCCGGGCAGTTCGGCCATCGGGATGCGGGCGATCGGCTCGCCGAGGGCGGTGACGGCCGGTGCCCAGCCCGAGCCGAGAACGACGGCCGCCTGATGGCCGTCGACACCGGTGCGATCGGCGATCGCCGCGGCCGCGCGGTCGGCGTCTGGACTCACGGACGCCAACCTTAGTGCCGGTGCGATACTGCGTTGATGTCCCTGGCCGACACCGCGGAGTCATGGCTGGCCGCCCATTATGACGATCTGGTCGCCTGGCGCCGCCACATCCACCTCCACCCCGAACTGGGCCGCCAGGAGTTCGCGACGACGCAGTTCGTCGCCGACCGCCTCGTCGAGGCGGGCCTGAACCCCAAGGTGCTTCCCGGCGGTACGGGTGTGATCTGCGATTTCGGCCCCGACCACGCGCCGCGGATTGCGCTTCGCGCCGATATGGACGCGCTGCCGATGGCCGAACGCACCGGAGCCCCCTACAGCTCGACGGTGCCCGGTGTCGCGCACGCCTGCGCCAACCGGCCAGGGCCAGACCGACCAAGGCCAGGGCCGATGCCAGGCAACCGCCCAGGGTCCAGCCACGCAGCGAGGCCAGGGCGGGCTGGCCGGTGCGCCGCGACACGAAGCCGGCCAGGG
>SYAB01000471.1 GCA_005787665.1 Actinomycetota bacterium | reverse complement strand
CTTCGACGAGCTGACCACCCTGGTCAACAACCGCGCATAACAGGAGGAGTCGCTGGCCCGCACCCATGCCTGGGCGCAACGCTGCCTGGATGAACACGGCCGACTGACTGCCGAGGCGGGCCCCGAACGCGCCCCGCAGGCGTTGTTCGGAGTGGTTCAGGGCGCCCACTACGAAGACCTCCGCCGCCAGGCGTGCCGGGGCCTGGCATCCCTGGCGGACGGTGACGGCCGGGGTTTCGACGGCTACGGGATCGGTGGCGCGCTGGAGAAGCAGAACCTGGCCACCATCGTCGGCTGGTGCACCGAAGAACTCCCGCAGGACAAGCCGCGCCACCTGCTCGGGATCAGCGAACCCGACGACCTGTTCGCCGCGGTCGCCGCGGGGGCGGACACCTTCGACTGCGTCTCGCCGTCCCGGGTGGCACGCAACGCCGCGGTGTACTCGCGCGACGGTCGTTACAACATCACCGGCGCTCGCTACCGGCGGGACTTCACCCCGATCGACGCCGAGTGTGACTGCTACACCTGCGCGAACTACACCCGGGCTTACCTGCACCACCTGTTCAAGGCCAAGGAGATTCTCGCCGCGACGCTGTGCACCATCCACAACGAGCGCTTCATCATCCGCCTGGTGGACCGGATCCGCGATTCCATCGGGGCCGGGGACTTCGCGGAGTTCCGCGACGACACCCTGGGTCGCTACTACGCGTCGTGACCTGGGCAGGGGAGGGCGCGGGGGAAAACGAAAAAATGAGGGACCGAAAGCCGCAGCCTCTGTGATCCTTCGGATGGGCCGCCCGCGGGCGGGATCCGCGCCTCCGCGTTGAATGAAACAGGACGATGGCGGCTACCGCAAGTTCTTCAGGTGCACCAGCGACACCAGCCCCAGGTCGGCGTACAGCGTGTGGGGAGGGATGGTGCGGAAGCCCCGCAGGCCCGGCCGTCCGGTGGCGGCCTGAACGATCTTGCGGGAGATGCGCCGGTCGAGGTCGGTGAGCACGCCGCGATCGGCGGTCGTGTCGAGCAGGGCTGAAAGCCCCGGAACGGCAAAGGGACTCGACACGTCGAGCATCACATTGGTGGTGTCGACCAGATGGCGGGCCCGTTCGGTGACCGGCAGCGGCCACAGTGCCGTCGCGGTGCCGTCGATCCGGACGGCGATGCGTTCCATCAGCCGTCGCAGCCGATGCGGACCCACCGACAGGGCCCCGATGTGACTGACCGACAGGCCCAGGCAGTCGATGCGATTGCCGCCGCGATAGGCGGGGTCCTCGGAAGACGGCATCCCGTTGCCGCTCAGCGCGGTTCGGCGTTCCTTGGCGGACTTGCGCTGCACGCCAAGGGGTTCCAGTTCCGCGTCGATCCGGGTGTCGGCCTCCCGTAACGCCGACAGGTCGGGGTGGGCAATCAGGAAGTCGTCGTTGTAGCGGGCATAGAAGATCCCGTCGATCTGCTGGATCGACCGGTCCATCGGCAGCACGGCCAGATTGGACAGCACCGGGACGATGGGGGTTCCCATCGGCACACCCTGCAGTCGGGTGAACTGCGCGCCGTCGGAGTCCCGCACCACCGGACGGATCAGTGCGGTGATCAGGTGCCAGGCATTCTCCGAGAGCCGGCCCGACGGGCTGCCCAGGGCGGCCACCTGCCGCAGGATGGGCCACAGTGCCGCGCCGGGCCCGAGTGGCAGACCATCCCCGTAGTGCGCGAAATCCGATTGCAGGACATACATCGGCGGCCCGGTCGTCCCGACCCGCTTGCGGTGCTCGCGAACGAACGCCGCGAGGGCCCGCATCGCCGCTACGTTGTTCAGCGCGGGCAGGTATGAGTAGACCCCGGGTAGTCCGAAGCAGCGGGCGTTGTGGGTGAGCAGTTGGTAGAGCGCCGTCCCGACGATGTGGTCGGTGAACCCGGGCATGTGGGCGGCACGAACCTTGCCCTTGGTTTCCAGTGACCAGAGTTCGACCGGTTGCGGCCGGTACTGCCCGGACGCGATACTCCTGGCGATCGCCCGGGCCAGGGCGCGTCGTTTGGTGGCGGTCTCGAAATAGGTCACCCCGTCGGCGGCTTCGGTGAACGCCAAGCCGCGCTGCTGGCGCTTGGTGAAGATCCCCAGGATCACCGCGTCGTAGGTCCGTGGATCTGCCAGACTGCGGTCGATGTCGACGGGCTCAACCATGGCCCACCGACCCCGCGACGGCGTTCCCGGCATCGAGGTTCCAGGACCGGACGGTGTCGAGCCATTCGCGGTGCCGGGCCGGTTCGGGATCCGGCGGCAACACCAGGAGCATCCGCAGCACACCCCCGAGGTACACCGGGGTGAGCAGGCGGTCCGACACCACGATCGTGTCGTGTCCCTCCTCCCGGCTCGCGACGGCGGACTGCAGTGCAGTGGCCAGCACCTCCGGGTCCAGAGCGCGCATCCGGGTTGCGCCACTGAGGGTTTCGGTGTCGAAGACGACCCCGTCAGGGAAGATCCGCAGGAATGCGCTGCGCAGAGCCTCGTTATCGGACGGACCGGCGTCGTCGCCCGCCCTCGCCGGCAACCACCGTCCGGACCGGAGATGTTCCAGCGCCGCGGGCCCGCTCGGCGCCGGCGCCGGCAGGCAGTGCCCGCGTCCAGCCGCACCGCCGGTCATCGTCTGGAGGGTCACATGGGAGGTGCCGGTGTCCTCCCCGTCCGGCGAGCGTTGGTAGTAAAGGAGTTTCGTCGCCGACCCGAACGCCAGGTGGCCGCGGCCCGCCAGCGTCTCCCGCATCGTCGCCACGGCGGCCGCCCGCTGTTTGGGTGTGATCGATTCCCGGATGCGGATCGTCCCGGCCACGGCGGGGCCGGCCTCCCCGGCCAGCGCACGCAACCAGTCTCGCAGTGGCACCAGGGTGGGCAACGTCGGGTCGCGGCGGTCCCGAAGATGCTGGACGTTGATCAGGACCAGGAGTTGGACGACCATCGCCGCGGTGATCTGGACCAGATCGCCGGCCGGATTGGGGTTGAGCCACACCAGCCACAGCAGCGCCGCCAGGAGCGCAAAGTTGGCGATGTGGGTGCCGAAGTATCCCTCCGCGAACAGCCGGATCTGATAGATCCCGATCAGGCTCCGCACCACGAACAGCGGGATGAGCGCAACCAGGAAGCCGATCGGGATGTCGTGCAGCACGAGGAGTCCCAGTGCCGCGGCCAGTGCCCAGAAGAAGAGCGCCACCACCGGCGCCGTCCAGAGCAGCTTCCGGTAGAACGCCAGGTGAAGCTCCCGGATCGCGGGCATGGTGCGCAATCGCACGAGATCGAAGTAGAAGATCGCCGCGCTCTCATAGGTGCCGCGGAACAACGGCAGGATCAGATAGAAGAATTGGAATGCGTCGATGCGGGCCCAACTCGTCATTCCGGCGGTGAGGTCGAAGGTCCGGGTGTCGGTGCCGTAGAAGCCGACAAGGGCCATCACCAGAATCGCGTCGAGCCGCATGCTGAGGCCGGACAGTGTCGTCGCCAGTCCCAGCCGGGGCGGGATCGACGGCAGATGGCGCCAGAACCTGAGGTCCCGCGGCCACCACCGCGGGCGCAGGCCCATCAACCGGTAGACCTCGAGGCAGTAGTGCACGGTGATCCCGATGCCGAGGGCGTTGGAGGCGATGATCGCGACGATGATCGCGACGGTCGGGTAGAAATAGAAGCCGCAGGCCAGGATCGCCAGCTGGACCACGATCGGTACGAACATCGACCAGGCCGGTTTGTAGACGCGCCGGGTGGCGTAGATCCCGGAATGCAGAACCCGGACCGGCAGGTCGATGGCGAACTCGACGACGATGAGGAAGGTGTAGAGCCGGGCGATCGGGTCATCGCCGGCCGGCCCGAACACCAGCAGCACGACCGCCCCGACGGCAACGGTCAGCGCGGCCAGGAGCACCCCGAGGACCAGCCAGCGGCCGATCTCTGCCTCTGAGGCGTCCCTCCGCCCGGCGCGCGCGAAGGTTCGTACCCGCTCTCGCATGACCTCCAGCAAGCCCCACCAGCCGCCGGCGACGAACAGGCTGCCGGCCCGCAGCATCATCACCGCATAGGCGGCGACCCCGCCCAGGCTGGACAGCAGGATGAAGAACTCCGCGACGTGGACCGCGAACCGGACCGCGGCGATCAGCAGCGGATACCGCAACCGGTAGCGCAGATAGCCGAAGATCCGACCGGTGAGCAGACTGGAGTACAGCGAGACCGGGGCGCTGCTGGTGCGCGCCGTTCGGTCGAACCAGCGGTCGACATCGTTCACCCGGGCGGTCACCTTTCGTGCGGCACAACTGTAGCCAGAGCGGGTCGATTCACTGTTGAATCGTCCGGTATGAAGCGCGGGGACCTGACCGTGATCTCGGTGACGGCCGGACTGGCGGTGATCGTCGCCGCGGCGGTCGCCTTCAGCCTTCTCGTCCTCGACCGTCGGCCCCGACCGGTGGAGGCGGCGGCGAACAGCAGTTCCAGCCTGCTTGTGGTGACCTGGGGTCCCAGTCTCTGCAAAGTCGAGCCGTCCAATTCCGGCTGCAAATCCGGACACGTCGACAGTCTGGGAGACGCCTTCGTGCTGCACGGGCTGTGGCCGCAGCCGTCCACCGAGCAGTACTGCAACGTGTCCAAGCGGGCCGCCGAACGCTCGCCCTCCCCGGTGCCGCTGCCGCCCGACCTGCAGGCCGAACTGAAGGCGATGATGTCGGATTCGGGGTTCATGACGAACCACGAGTGGTACGCGCACGGCACCTGCTCGGGTCTGACGCCGCCGGAGTACTTCGGGCTGGCCACCGCGCTGGCCAAGCAGGCCGATGAGGTGCTCGGCCCGATCTTCGCACCCGCAGTCGGACAGCGGGTGTCGGCGCGGTCGGTGCGCGCGGCCTTCGATGCGCGGTTCGGGCCAGGCGCGGGCAGCAGGGTCGGGCTGACGTGCCGGGACGCGAAGGGCGCGGGCAGCATCATGTTCGAGGTGCAGATGTCGCTTCCGCCGGTGACCCAACTCGACCAGAAGACGCCGTCGCTGGGGGAGGCGCTCGCCCGGGGCCCCAGCGTCCCCGCCGGGTGCGGGCAGGCCCGGGTGCCGTGATCCGGGCAGACTGGTCGGTATGACCGAAGCGCCTCAGGACCTGCTGCTGCAACTCCTCGACCCGCAGAATCGGCCCGACCCCTATCCGGTGTACCGCCGGTTGCTGGACAGCGCGCCGCTGCAACTGCCGGAGTCCAACCTGTGCGTGTTCGCCGGTTTCGCGGACTGCGACGCCGTGCTGCGTCATCCCTCCTCGTGCAGTGACCGGCTGAAGTCCACCACCGCGCAGCGCGCGATCGCCGCCGGCGAGCAACCCCGACCCTTCGGCGTCCCCGGTTTCCTGTTCCTCGACCCGCCCGACCACACCCGGCTGCGCAGGCTGGTCAGCAAGGCCTTCTCGCCGAAGGTCGTGAAGTCCCTGGAGCCCGAGATCGCCGACCTGGTGGACGGTTTGCTCAACAGGGTCGAACAGGCGGGCCGTTTCGAGGCCGTCGCCGATCTGGCCCACCCGCTGCCGGTCGCGGTGATCTGCCGGCTGCTCGGGGTGCCCATCGAGGACGAGCCCGAGTTCAGCGCCGCCTCCACACTGCTGGCCCAGGGGCTGGATCCGTTCATCGCCTTCACCGGCCAGACCCAGGGCATCGAGGAACGCCTCAAGGCCGGCCTGTGGCTGCGGGGATATCTGCGCGACCTGCTGGCGCAACGCCGGGCGAACCCCGGCGATGACCTGATGTCGGGTCTGATCGCAGTGGAGGAGAGCGGTGACCAGCTCACCGAGGAGGAGATCGTCGCCACCTGCAACCTGCTGCTGGTGGCCGGTCACGAGACCACGGTGAACCTGATCGCCAACGCGATCCTGGCGATGCTGCGCCATCGGCAACATTGGACCGCTCTGAGCCGGGATGCGGCCCGGGCTCCCGCGATCATCGAGGAGACGCTGCGCTTCGACCCACCGGTGCAGCTGGTCGGGCGGGTGGCCGGTGACGATATGACGATCGGCGGGGTCGAGGTCCCCAAGGGGGACACCATGATGCTGCTGCTGGCCGCCGCGCACCGGGATCCCTCGGTGATCGAGCGACCAGACGAGTTCGACCCGGCCCGCGACTCCGTGCGGCACCTCGCGTTCGGGCTGGGACCGCACTTCTGTCTGGGGGCGCCCCTGGCGCGACTGGAGGCCGCCGTTGCGCTGTCGGCCGTGACGGCGCGATTCCCGGACGCTCGGCTGGCGGGCGAGCCGGTTTACAAGCCGCATGTGACGCTGCGTGGCATGGCCAGCCTGGACGTCTCGGTGTAGTTTTCGGCCATGAAGATTCTCCTGGTGGGTGCCGGCGGCGTGGGTTCGGCGTTCTGCGCCATCGCCAAACGGCGCGACTTCTTCGACCAGATCGTGGTAGCCGACTACGACCAGGCCCGCGCCCAGCAGGCTGCGGAGGCGGTCGGTGATCCCCGGTTCACCGCCACCCGGGTGGATGCCTCCTCGGCGGACGCGGTCGCCACGCTGGTGCGCCAGCATGGCATCACCCACGTGGTCAATGCGGTCGACCCGCGGTTCGTGATGCCGATCTTCAACGGTTCCCTGGCCGGCGGCGCGGACTACCTGGACATGGCGATGAGCCTGTCGCAGCGTCACCCCGACAAGCCCTACGAGCTGACCGGGGTCAAACTCGGCGACGAACAGTTCGAGGCGGAGCCGCAGTGGAAGGACGCCGGGCGACTGGCGCTCGTCGGGTTCGGTGTCGAACCGGGGTTGGCCAACGTGTTCGCCCGATACGCCGCGGACAACCTGTTCAGCGATATCGACGAACTCGGTGTGCGCGACGGCGCCAACCTGAGCGTGGAGGGCTACGAGTTCGCTCCGTCGTTCTCCATCTGGACCACCATCGAGGAATGCCTCAACCCGCCGGTGATCTGGGAGAAGGACCGCGGCTGGTTCGTCACCGAGCCGTTCAGCGAGCCGGAGGTCTTCGACTTCCCGGAGGGCATCGGACCGGTGGAGTGCGTCAACGTCGAGCACGAGGAAGTGCTGTTGATGCCGCGCTGGATCGACTGCAAGCGGGTCACGTTCAAGTACGGGCTCGGCGAGGAGTTCATCGACGTCCTCAAGGTGCTGCACAAGCTGGGCCTCGACCGCACCGAGAAGGTGAAGGTCGGGGCCGTGGAGGTCAGCCCACGCGACGTCGTGGCCGCCTGCCTGCCCAACCCGGCCGAACTCGGCCCGGTCATGAAGGGCAAGACCTGCGCCGGGCTGTGGGTGACCGGAACCGGCAAGGACGGCACGCCCCGCTCGACCTACCTCTATCACGTAGTGGACAACGAGTGGTCGATGGCCGAGTACGGCCATCAGTGCGTGGTCTGGCAAACAGCGGTCAATCCCGTTGTGGCGCTGGAGCTTCTGGCCACCGGAACCTGGAGCGGAGTCGGGATTCTCGGCCCGGAGTGCTTCGAGTCCGAACCGTTCCTGGAACTGCTGACCGCCTACGGATCCCCGTGGGGGCAGATGGAGTTGACTCCGTAGGGCAACCCCGGCCGACGCGGGGCCGCTGCGGCAGCCGGGCCAATCGGCGGCCTCTTGCTGTGCCTGCCAGCGGGCCGTAATCGCCGAATGTGTGCCTTGTGCAGCTTTTCGGCACCGGATTCGCGCATAGGGCTCACATTGGCGTGGCCTGACTTAGCCAGGTTGGTAGATCCAGGGCCCGCGCGGGAGCCGGGCCGGATCGAAGCGCTCCAGCAGGCCGTCCATGGTGACGGCGGGCCGGCCCAGTGACGCGGTGATCAGATCCCATGCCCGGTCGACCCCGAGGTCAGCGAGGGTGACATCGCCGTCCCGTTTGGCCAGCCGCTTACCAGCGGCGTTGAGCGCCAGTGGGACGTGGGCGTAGACCGGTTGCGGGTAGTCCAGTAGCCCGGCGAGGTAGGCCTGCCGGGGCGAGGACGCCAGCAGATCGTCCCCGCGGACCACCTGGTCGATCCCGGAGGCCGCGTCGTCGACCACCACCGCCAGGTGGTAGGCCGGCACCCCGTCCCCGCGGCGCAGCACCATATCGTCGACCGCCCCCGTGTAGTCACCGACGAGGAGGTCATGCACGGTGTACTCGGTGACCTCGGCGCGTAGTCGCAACGCCGGCGGTCGCCCGGCTGCGCGTTTCATCCGGCGATCCGTCTCGCTCAGTTCCCGGCACGTCCCTGGATATGCCCCCTCCGGGGCGTGCGGCGCACGCGGTGCGGTGAGGATTTCTTTTCTGCTGCAATAGCACTCGTAGATCAGCCCGCGCTCGTCAAGTGACGCGATCACCCCGTCGTAGTGCTGCGGATGCGACGACTGCCACAACGGTTCCTCGTCCCACGTCACCCCGAGGGCCGCCAGGTCGGTCAGCTGCCGCAGCGCGATGCCGTCATCGGTCCGGTCGTCGAGGTCCTCGATGCGGATCAGAAAGCGCCGCCCGGTCGAGCGGGCGAACAGCCACGCCAG
>SYAB01000470.1 GCA_005787665.1 Actinomycetota bacterium | reverse complement strand
TCGCGGTACTTCGTCTGGATCTGGAACAGCAGTACCGGAAAGTCTTTGTAGGAGCTGTACTCCCCCTTGACGGTGAGGGTGAACAGCTCCTCGTGGGTCGGGCCGAGCAGGTAGTCGTTATCGCGGCGATCCTTGAGCCGGAACACCCCCTCGCCGTACTCGGTCCAGCGGTTGGTCGTCTCGTAGGGCGCGCGAGGCAGCAACGCCGGGAAGAGGATCTCCTGGCCCCCGATGGCGGTCATCTCCTCGCGCACGATGTTCTCGATCTTGCGCAGCACCCGCAGGCCCAGCGGCAACCAGCTGTAGAGGCCCGGCCCGATCGGCCGGACATAACCGGCCCGGATCAGCAGCCTGTGGCTGGGCACTTCGGCGTCGGCGGGATCGTCGCGCAGGGTGCGCAGGAACAGCTCGGACATGCGGGTGATCACAGCGGGAGAGCTTATCCGCTCGGCTCAGCACTGATGCGGGGGCGATCCGCCGAGCAGGGATGCGTCGTAACGGCGGGCGAGGTGCCCGACCGACTCCATGAAGGCGTCCAGATCGACCCGGCGCCCGGAGACCCAGGTGCCCTGCACCGCCATCGTCTCCTGCAACCGGGAGGGGTCGACGGTGTAGGGGTCGGTGTTGACCAGGACGATGTCGGCGAGCTTACCCACCTCGAGGGAGCCGATCTCATGCTCGCGCTTCTGCTGCCAGGCCGCGTTGATGGTGTGGGCCTGCAGCGCCTCGTCCAGGGTCAGCGCCTGTTCAGGGGCGTGCACCGCGCCCGATGCGCTGCGCCGGGTGACCGCGTTCTGGATGTTGAGCCACGGCAGCGGCGGGGACAGGTAGCCGTCGTTGTGAAAGGTCGGACGCACTCCGCCGTCGTAGGCGTCCCGGTAGGGCTGCCAGCGCGCGCCGTAGGACGGCTCGAAGATCACCCCGTCATACAAATCGCCCCAGTACAGCGACTGAAAGGGCGACATGGAGGCGCTGACGCCCAGCGCCCCGGCCCGGGCGCACTGCGCCCTGCTCGGCGTCGCGAAGTGTTCGACCCGCCAGCGGTGGTCCGAGCCGATCAGACCCAACTGGCCCAGCGCCCGTTCATAGCCGTCCAACACGACGTCGACGCCGGCATCGCCGTTGATGTGCGTGGCGATCTGGGTGTCGGAATCGGCGAATTGCGCGATCAGGGCGAGGAATTGGTCCGGGGTGTAGTTCAGCACCGACAGCCCGGGCACGCTGCCGACCGGCACGTCGGCGATCCGGGCCCGGTCGGAGTCAAGGTAGGGCACGCTGACCGATGCGGTGCCGATCGACGGACTGCCGTCCATCCAGATCTTGTAGCCGACCCGCCGGATCATGCCGGACAGATCGCCGAAATCCATGTCCGAGTGCGCGTCCGGGTCATAGGTGGCCTGATAGAGGCTGTACCGCACCGGGCAGTCCGGCAGGGCCGCCAGCTCCTCCATCGGCGCCCGCAACCGGCTCAGGAATCCCAGGTCGCCGACCGCGGTGAACCCGTTGCGCGCCAGGGTCGAGTACCACGCGCCCAGGTTGACCAGGGGTGAGGGGACGACGCCGGGCAGGAACGCGGCCATCGCCATCAGGGTGGCCTGGGTTTCGTAACCGACACCGCCCGCGGTGCCGTCGGGTCGACGGGTCCACCGGGCGTCTGGAGTGTCGGGCGGCGGGGTGGCGTTCGTCCAGCCGAACAGTCCGGTGGCGCGGGAGTTGAAGTACAGGGCATGTCCGGTGATGTCGAAGATCAGCACCGGGTGATCCGGGAAATAGGCGTCCAAGCTGGCCCGGTCCGGCATGGGGATCGACAACAGCAGCCGGTCGAGGCCGTTGAAGAGCAGGGGTTGCCCCGGGGGCGTCTTGTGCCGCAGTCGGTCGAAGAGTGCCTCGACGTCGCCCCAGGTCGGGAATCCGACGAACGGCGCGATCCACTGCGCGGGCTGCTGACACAGCACCGCCGCCGGAACGGGGTGGTCATGGGCCTGAATGAATCCCGGCAGCAGGACCCCGGCACCCAGATCTTCGACCGCCGAGCCCGGTGCCGCGGCCCGGCACTGCGCCAGCGAGCCGACGGCGAGGATGCGACCTGAATCGGCGTCGACGGCGATCGCGTCGGCGCGGGGCGCGGCCGGATTCATCGTGATGACCGATGCCGCGGTGAGAATCACGATCCCCTCCTTCCCGGTCAGAGTTCGCCGGCCTCGACCGCCTCGCGGGTGTGCTGTGCCGCGGCGATCTGGCGGGCCGAGAAACGGATGAAGAAGGCGCTGACCCCGACCAGCACGGCGACGGCCGCGATCCACAGCAGCGAATAGGTGTATCCCGCGTCGAGGGCGTCGAGCTGGGCCGGGTTCATGTCGGCGACCGGTCCGGTGGTACCACCCAGGTAGAGGGTGCGCGAGATCTGCACTGCCTGGATGACCACCAGAACCAGAGGCCCGCCCAGATTCTGGGCCATCAGGGTGATGGCGCTGACCGGCCCGATCTCCCGGGGTCCGACGTCGGCGACCGCGCACAGCGGCAGGATCACCGAGATCACCCCGATGCCGAACCCGCCGATCAGGATGGGCAGCACCAGGTCCGGGAAGTACGGGATGGTGCGGGTCAGTGTCGAGCCGAAGAGCATCGCGCCGAGGACGAAAAGCCCGCCGCCGATGATCAGCCAGCGCGGCGCGATATGCGGGGCCAGTCGGGCGGTGACCAGATTGCCCAAGCCCAGCGCCAAGGCGAACGGAATGAAGCCGATCCCGGCGTGCAGCGCCGAGTAGCCGAGCACATCCTGCACGTAGAGCCCGATCATCACCGTCAGCGTCAGCAGCACCCCGCCGGCCAGGAACAGCGAGACGAACGTCGCGACCCGATTGCGGTCGCGGAACAGCGTTAGCGGCACCAACGGGTGGTCGGCCCTGCGCTCGACCGCCAGGAAGGAGATGCCCAGCGCCACCGCGGCCACCCCCGCACCGATCACCCATGGATCCGCCCATCCGCGTGCAGGTCCCTGGGTGAACACCAGCACCGCCGCTGTACAGCCGAGGGTGGCCACCAGCGCACCGGTGATATCGAGCTTCAGCCGCTCGTGGCGGGTCTCCTCGAGCCGGGTGAGCGCGATCCAGATGATCAGTACCCCGATCGGGAAGTTGATCAGGAAGGCCAGCCGCCAGGAGATGACCGTCAGCGCTCCCCCGACCACCAGGCCCAGCACCGAGCCGAGGCCCTGCATCGCCGCCGACATCGCCATCGCCTGGTTTCGGGC
>SYAB01000469.1 GCA_005787665.1 Actinomycetota bacterium | reverse complement strand
GGCGGCCGTCGGCGCCCGGAAGGCGATCGGCTTCACCGGAGCCAACTGGCTGTCGATATTGCCGATGACCGAGTAGTCGCCTTCCACCGCCACCGCGCGGGTGCCAGAGCCCGGACCGAGGTTGAGCGTGTTGAGGTTCACCCAGACGATGTTCGGGCTCAGCGTCGACTCGAAGTAGTACACCTTGTTGGTGGAGTCGGCGACGGTGCGCCAGTAGGTCGGCGCCAGGTTCGGATGTTGCTCGTCACCCACTCCCCACGGTGTCGACGCGTTGCGCATCACGCTGAAAACGCCTGCGACGGATTGTCTTTCATCGGTGCTCTGCGGCAGCTTACTCAGGTAGTAGGAAGCCCGCACGAACCGATCCGTCGACTGGATCGAACCGGGCAGCTCCTTGTTCTTGTCGACGTCGTCCCACTGTGCATTGAGTTTCAACTGCTCGTCGTAGGTCGGGCTGTTGGTCATCACCTGGTACTGACGGCCGTGGTGGATGACCGGCTTGCCGTCGAGGTACTCGATGATCGCCGAGTCTCCGGAGGCGTCGTTGACCGACAGGTGCACCGACGGAGGTACCGCCGCGCCCGGGCCGATATTGGTGGGCACGAGGTAGATCGACGGCTTGGTGAACGCCTCGACCACCTCCTTGACGGTGCCGAAATTGGACAGCACGTAGTCCGCCCATGCGGTGATGGACAGCCTCGGCCGGTCATCGGTCGGGGCCGGCCCGAAGTCGCTCTCAGCGAGGTAGAGCAGGTTGGCCACCAGTCCGGCGGTGTTCATGCCGTCGAACACCCCGTCGATCGGCCCTCCGGGTTCGGTGGTGCCGGCCACCTCGATCGCGCCGTACTTGCGGGTCCAGGTCAGCGAGTTGACCCCGCCGGCGCCGTCCTGGGTGCTGCCGGCCGGCACGGCGTACAGATGTGAGTTGAACGAGTAGGGCCAGTCCATCGAGCGGCCGGTGATGACCATGCCGTTGGGGCCGAGCCAGGTGATCCGGGTGCAGGCGTTCGCTGGCGGTGCCAATCCGAGGAGCAGGCCGACCGCGCAGATCGCCGCGAGGATCTGCATCCCCGCTGTTCGTGTCATATCGTCGTCCTTTCGGCCGTGATCGCCATCATGGCAGGTGAAGCCTTTGCTAGACCGAACATTGCGTCTGCGGCGGTTCGATCGGCGAGAATGGTGGTCTCATCATCGGGGTGGTCGGAGGTTATCGGTGGGCGAACGACGGCAGCTCGGCGTCCAGGACGCCCTGTGGCTGGAGATGGACCGACCGAACAACCTGATGGTGGTGGATTCGGTGATCTGGACCGCCGAGCCGCTGGACTTCACGGCCTTGCGCGCGGTGGTCGAGGAGCGCTTGCTGGACCGCTATCCGGTGTTCCGCAGTCGCGCGGTCCGCGACGAGGACGGCTCCTGGTGGTGGGAGCCCGATCCCGACTTCGACGTCGACAACCATGTCTCGCTGGTGTCGCTGCACAACCCCGACGATCCGCGCGCGCTGCAGGAACTGGTCGCCGCGCACCGCACCGAGATGCTCAATCGGGATCATCCCCTCTGGCAGTCGATCTGGATCCGGCGCTACGGCGAGGGCAGCGCGATGATCCTGCGCAGCCATCACGCCATCGCCGACGGTATGCGGATGGTGCAACTGGCGATGAGCCTCTTCGATGCCACCCCCCGCGGCGGCCCGGTGATGGCACCTGCCGTCATCCAGGCCGGGGCGCACCCGCAGCCGCCCGGTCAATCGCTGACCCGCAGGGTCCGGACCGGAGCGGTCGAGGCCGCCCGGTCCGCCGCCGACGCCATCGGTCGGGCCGCCGAGGCGCCGCGCCTGCTGGAGCGTGCCGGACGGCTGGGCCGTTTCGTTCTGCGTAATCCGGTGGGGGCCGGCGCGACGCTGGTGACCGCGGCCAAGGCCGGTGCGGCCGATGTGGCCGGGACCGTGCGGGTGGCGGTTCCGGGCGGGGGAGCGCTGGTCGACGTCTTCTCCGCGGTGCCCGGTGATGTCGACACCGTGCGCAAATTGCTGTTGGGCACCCGCAACGATGCCACCCTGTGGACCGGCACGGCCGGTGGTTCCAAGAGCGTGGCATGGTCGGAGGCGCTGCCACTGGCCGCGATCAAGGCCCTGGCGCGGGGCAATCACTGCACCGTCAACGATGTGCTGGTGGCCTGTGTCGCCGGGGGGTTGCACGATTATCTGCGGGCTCACGAGGCGCTGTGCTCCTCGGTGACGTTCATGGTCCCGGTGAACCTCAAGCCGTTGGATCTCACGCTGCCCGAGACGCTGGGCAACGACTTCGCGCTGGTCCAGCTGGAGTTGCCGACGGACGAACCCGACCCGCTGAAGGTTCTCGCCGCGGCCAAACGCCGGATGGACCGGATCAAGCACGGCCACGAGGCGGCCTTGGCGTTCCGGTTCCAGGAGACCATCGCCGGCTTCAGTCGCGGGCTCTATGAGGCCTCGGTGGACCTGTTCGCCAACCGGACCCTCGGCACGCTCACCAACGTCCCGGGTCCGCCGATGCCGGTGTTCCTCGCCGGCGCTCTGGTGGAGGGCATCGTCGGCTGGGCGCCGGTGTCCGGGGACCAGCCGATGAGTTTCACCATCTCCAGCTACAACGGGAAGGTCATGGTCGGGATCGCCTGCGACACCGACCTGGTACCTGACCACGAGATGATCGTCGAGGGATTCGTCGACGCCTTCGAGCGGCTCGCCGACGCCACCCCGGGCGTGGTCCTGATGCCCGTCAGCTGGGGTCGGGGCGGGAAGGGTCCCCGGAAAGGTCTCGACCGAAGGCGGTGAGCGCCCGCCGGCCGACGGCGAGGATGGCCTCGTCGAAATCGGCGTTATCGCGGAACGACAGCTCCAGCATGCGGTCGGCCATCTCGACGGCCACCAGCAGTGCGCGGGGGTCGGTGTCGGCCGGGATCAGCCCGGCGGTGACCAGAATGGTGTGCATGCGGTCGGCGAGGTTGTGCATGCGTTGCCGGACGTAGGCGGTCACGGCCGGGGAGGTTCGCCCGCCCATCCACATCCGGGCCATGCTGGGGTGTTCGCGGTAGTGATGCACGTGCAGGTCGATCTCGCGGTTGAGCAGATCGGCGACGGAGTCGATCTCCCAGGTTCGCTCCGCCTCGACGCAGCGCGCGTCGAGATCGGCGCACTGCTGTTCGAGCAGTTCCCCGAGGATCGCCTCCCGGTCGGGAAAGAACCGGTACAGCGAAGGGTAGGAGACGCCCGCGCGGTCGGCGACCGCCCGGGTGGTCACGGCGTCAACGCCCTGTTCGTCGGCGATGGCCGCCGCGGCGGCGAGGATCCGGTTGACGGTCTGGCGGCTGCGTTCCTGCACCGGCGCCCGGCGGGCCACGCTCGCGGTCGTCACCAGAGAAATCCTCTCGCCGCGGTCTTGACAGCTGTCGATGAAACTATAACATTGTTAGCGTTTAGTACAACGCCTCGACCGCGGGAGTCCGATGTCCGTCACCACGTTCAACCAGGTCCGTCCCAAGGCGCCCCTGACCGGGCATGTCGATGTGCTGATCGTCGGCGCCGGCAT
>SYAB01000468.1 GCA_005787665.1 Actinomycetota bacterium | reverse complement strand
GGCGGACACGGACTTCCGGAGGCCTGGCCCGCGCCCCGCACCTAGTTACGGCTGCACGGCCCCGGTGATCCAGGCGCGGGCGTCGTCGGTGGCACCGGCAGGGAAATGCCGGATTTCCGCGGCGACGAAGTGCGCCGTCAGGTGCTCCGCAACGTCACCGACGGGCGAATCGGTGACGACCGCACTCCCGCGAGCAGACGTCAAAGACTCAGACACGCCGCGCGCACGGGGTCCCTTATGTCTGCTCGGCGAGTGTTCTATTGACACCTATTTTCAATAAAGTTACGGTCGGGTCGTCCACTTCACGAGAAATGAGCGCCGACATGGCCCCGACCGAGCACACCGAACCGAGCGATCACGAGCACCTGCCAGGCGACGGCCACGACACCGTGCAGCACGGTGACCACGTCGACCACATCCATGACGGCGAACGGCACCCGGAGGCGAAGATCCACGCGGATCACGCCTCAGCCCACACCGAGGACGACGGCTGCGAGACGGTCCAACATGGCGACCACGTCGACCATCTCCACGACGGCCACCGGCACTTCCAGCACGGCGACCACGTCCACGAGCACTGACTCCCGCCGGGTGGTAGTCGGGTCGAATCGCGGATCTCATTGCTCATGCCCGCCAACAGGATTGACCCGATGTTAGGCCTGCCCGCGCGGATCGAAGCGGCGGTCGAACAGATCGACCCCGGTGTCGTCCTGCTCAGCGTCCCACTGGTCGACGACGTCATCCAGGTCGGCACCGCGCGCACCCTGATGACCGCAACGATCGAAGTCACCAAGACCCCGTCGACGATGGTGGTGCGCCGGACTGACGGCCGGCGGCTGCAAGCCGAGATCCTCTACGCCAGTGATCACGGACTGGCGGCGTGTGAGCCGGTGTTCTGGGAGCCGGTGGACTCACTTCGGCTCCGGCGCGTCGCGGATGCCGACCACTGTCGTCGCTGGATCATCCTCTCTGGCTGCACAATCTGCCGGTATCGCGACCTCGTGCAGTTGGTCGAGACGATCACGGCTTTCAGCCTCGCCAAGCAGCGCCGGGTGCAGAACGCGCCGCAGGCTGCGGCCTCAGCGTGAGTCGCGGACTCCCGCGAGTAGTCGTCAAAGACCCCGACACGCCGTGCGCACGGGGTCCCCTATGTCTGCTCGGCAGACCGGGATGTTTGCTCGGCAGTCCAGGCCAGTAGGCGGCGGGCCAGTTCAGGACCGGCGTCCTCCTGGATGAAGTGGCCGGCCTTGATCCGCGCGTGCGGTTGGCCTTTCGCTCCCGGGATGTGGTCGATCAGCGGCCGGTCGGCCTTCCCCAGGATCGGGTCGTTGGCGCCGAAGACACACAGCACGGGTTTCTCCCAGCGGCCCAACACCTCCCAGGCGGCGCGGTTGGCCGGGATCGCCGGGTTGTCCGGGGAGGTCGGCACCAACTGCGGGAAGGCCCGCGCACCGGCCTGGTAGATCTTGTCGGGGAAGGGGGCGTCATAGCCGGCGCGCACCGCGCCCGAGAGTCTGCGCACGGTGCCGACGCCGACCAGTCGTCCCGCGGGCAGTACCGGTGAGTACTTGGCGAAGCCGCGCCAGATGTTGAACGCTGCCGGGGTGGGCCGGTCGGCGATGGGCAGGAATCCGTTGGCGATGAACAGCCGCGCGAACCGGTCCGGGTGTTCGGCGGCGATCCGCAGACCGATCAGCGAACCCCAGTCCTGCACGACGACGGTGATGTCGCGCAGATCGAGGGCCTCCAGCCAGGACGTCACCCACTGCACGTGCCGCAGATAGGTGTAGTCCTGCATACGGGTGGGCTTGTCGGAGCGCCCGAAGCCGATCAGATCCGGCGCCAGCACCCGGTGCCCGGCGGCGACCAGTGGCGGGATCATGGTGCGGTAGAGGTAGCTCCAGGTCGGCTCGCCGTGCAGCAGCACTATCGGGGCGCCGTCGCGGGGTCCCTCGTCGAGGTAGTGCATCCGCAGCGGAGGGGCACCGTCGGCGACGACGTCGAGGTAGTTCGGCGTGAACCGATAGCCCTCTAGACCGGCAAAGCGGGCATCGGGGGTGCGCAGAAAGTCCACGACACTATCTAAGCAGTGGGTTCCTTCTGCGCGGCCGGCAGTTTGCCGCGGGTCCAGATGTCACCGTCGAGGCGCCCGGGCAGGCCGGCCTCGTCGGCGATGAAAACCGGATCTCGACCGCTGATCGCCTGGCGGTGGTAATCCCGCAGGGCGGCGAAGGCCCAACCGCCGAGCAGGACGATCGCCACCAGGTTCACCATCGCCATCAGGCCCATGGAGATGTCGGCCAGGCCCCACACCGCGTCCAGTCGGGCCAGCGCCCCGATCCCGATGGCGATGAGCACCAGCACCCGGAAGACGGCGATGGCGTTGCGCCGCGCGCCCAGGAAGAACAGGTTGATCTCGGCGTAGACATAGTTGCCCAGCACTGAGGAGAACGCGAACACGAACACCAGCACCGTCATCAGCCAGGTCGTCCAACTACCGAGATCGGCGGCGACGGCCGCCTGGGTGAGCGAGGCGCCGGCCATCTTGCCCGGCGCGGCCGGGTCATAGACCGAGGGACCCGACACCAGGATGATGAATGCCGTTGCGGTGCAGATGATGATGGTGTCGACGAACACGCCCAGCGACTGGATGAGGCCCTGCTTGACGGGGTGGGAGACGGTGGCGGTGGCCGCGACGTTGGGGGCGCTGCCCATACCGGCCTCGTTGGAGAACAGTCCGCGCTTGACGCCGTTGAGCATGGCGGCGGCGATACCGCCGGTGAACCCACCGGCCATCTCGCTGAAACCGAAGGCGCCGCCGACGATCTGGGTCAGTACGCCGGGAAGTGCGGTGATGTTCAGTGCGACGATCACCAGGGCCAGCGCCACATACGCCAGCGCCATCAGGGGCAGCACCACCTCGGCGACCTTGGCCACCCGTCGCACTCCGCCGAACAGCACCGGTGCGGCCAGCAACACCAAACCGATTGTGGTGTAGTGCTGTTCGATCGCGTGGGTGGTGTTGAGCACGTCGGAGATGGCGTTGGCCTGCACCATGTTGAACGCGAACCCGAAGGTGAAGACCAGCAGCACCGCGAACAGCATGCCGCCGGGCCGTGAGCCCAGGCCGCGCTGGATGTAGAAGGCCGGGCCGCCGCGGAAGGTGCCGTCGTCGGCGCGGACCTTGAAGATCTGACCCAGGGTGGCCTCGACCATGGCGGTGGCCATCCCGAGCAGGGCCACCACCCACAT
>SYAB01000467.1 GCA_005787665.1 Actinomycetota bacterium | reverse complement strand
GTCAGCACCACCGCCATCTGGAGCAGGGTGCGGATATTGGCCCGGATGTGCGGTTCGGTGTTGTCGGCGAAGGTCTCGGCACAGTCCCCGCCCTGCAGCAGGAACGCCTCGCCGCGGGCCACCGCGGCGAGCTGGACGGAAAGCCGTTCGATCTCGGAGGCGACGGTGACCGGCGGCACGCTCTCCAGCACGGTGCGCATCGCCTTGGCCTGCTCGGGGTCCCAGCTGGGCTGCTGGGCGGCCGGCTTGACCAGGGCCGCATCCAGCCGCGCCCGCAGGTCGGTCGGCAGCGGCGGCAGCGCCGGCAGCTGTTCGATCGGTACGTCGACGGTCCAGTTCACGCCGACCATCGTAACCGGGCCTATCCAGCCGGATGACCACCGGAGAGGTGGCCTACCTGCGCCGGAGCGCCGTCTCCGGATTCCCGGCCGGTCATCATCAACTGGTAGCGGCGCAGGTTATGCCGGGCGTCGACCAGGGCGTCGTGGGTGTCCTGCGGGCGGGGCGGCATCCGCGGCGAACCGTGGTCCTCCCACAACTGGCGAAGCTCCCGGGTGAATCGCGGTATCTGCGGTGGCAGCGCGGTCATCGGCCCCCACAGCTGACACAGCGCCACGTGGTCATATGCGCCGACCCAGGCCCAGAGTTCGATCGGCTCGTTGCCGTCGATACCGAGGAAGTCCTCCAGCCCCTCCCGGATCTCCCGCCGCGAGCGCCACACCTGCGACGCGGGCCGCGGCAGCTTGGGCAACACATGGGTGCGCACCCAGCGTCCCGCGGACTCCGGGTCGAACTCGGTGGAGACCGCGTAGAACTCCCGGCCGTCCTCGGCGACCACACCGATGGAGATCAGGTCGATGATGCGTCCGTTGTCGATGAACTCGGTGTCGTAGAAGTAGCGCATCGGATACCGCTATCCCCCGGCCCGGGCGGGCGTCGGGGCCGGGGCGGCATGGACCTCCCGGTCCAGTTCGGCGTCGACCTCGGTGTCGCTGGGGAACCGCGGCTCGCCGGCGATGACGTGCTGCAGCCACAGATTGGCCTGCACGAAGGGTCGGCGCAAGTAGCGCTCCCGCTCCATCGAGCGGTGCATCTTTCGCGGCTTGTCCTGGTAGTGCCACCGCGCCCATGGCGCGTGCGGCCGGGCCAACCGGAGAGCCCCGATGAACAGCAGCGGGGTGAAGAACATGCCGAGCAGACCGGTCCAGAGCTTTCCCTTGAGCAGCACCAGCACCGCAAGGCCCAGGTTGAGCACCGTCAGCAGCAGGACGCTGGCCCGGGCCTCCACCGAGTCGGCATGCCGCCAGATTCCGACGTCGAACAGTGCCAGCGGGTTGAAGCCCATGAGGAGCAACCCGGCCACCGCCACCGCCACGAACACCGCGTCGACCGACGTCCGGCCGTCCTCGGACCAGTAGACGTCCTGCAGGTGCAGAATCAGGGCGAACTCGTCGAGGAGCAGGGCCGCGCCGATCCCGAAGACGATGGCGGCGGCGGTGAACTGCCGAACGGTGCCGTCGTTGGCCATGGTGACCATGGCGACCCCGGAGAGCAGCACCAGGATGACCCCGAAGACCGCGTGATGGATGTGCAGTCCTCCACCGTCGGCCCCGCCGGCCCCGCCGGCCCCGTCCTTGGGCGCCACCGAGATGTTGTGGGGCTGCCACCACTTGCGCGGGCCGGGCCGGCCCGCCGTCGCCCGGATGTAGCGGGTGATGGTGCGGGTCAGGAAAAACGTCACGATGAACGCGATCAGGCACCACATCAGCGGCTCGCGCCCGGGAGCGACGACGTCGATTCTGAGGTCCGGCACGGCTAGAGAACTTACGCCCACCCCGGCCTCGGCGATGCCGCCGGATACGCTGGTCGCGAGATGAGCAGGTTGCGGTCGCCCGGGTGGGGCAGTCTCTTCGGGCGGAGCCGGTCGGCTGGTCCGTCGGTGGCCGTTTGGCGAATCACGCAGGCGCTGATCGCGGCCGTCGCGGTGCACGCCTGCTGGCGGCTCTTCGGTGACATCCCGTACCGGATCGACGTCGACGTCTACCGGATGGGCGGCCAGGCCTGGCTCGAGGGGCGCCCACTGTATGCCGACGGAGCCGTTTTCGCGACCCAGGGCGGGTTGGACCTGCCGTTCACCTACCCTCCCCTGGCTGCCGTCGTCTTCAGCCCGCTGGCCCTGGTGTCCCTTCCGGTGGCGAGCGTGGCGATCACCGCGATCACCCTGGTGCTGCTGGTGGTCTCGACGTGGATCGTGCTGACCCGGCTCGAGGTCGCCGACGGCTGGCAGACCGGCGGCGAACCGGCGTGGCTGCGGCGCTGGTGGCTGGCCGCCGGGGCGGTCGCCCTGGCGACGGGCTGGCTCGAACCGATCCAGGCCAACTTCGCCTTCGGTCAGATCAACGTCGTGCTGATGACCTTGGTGATCGCCGACTGCGTCCCCCGCAACACCCGCTGGCCGCGCGGAATCCTGGTCGGCCTGGCGATCGCCCTGAAACTGACGCCGGCGGTGTTTCTGCTGTATTTCGTCCTGCGCCGTGACGGGCGGGCCGTACTGATGGCACTGGCATCGTTCGCGGTGGCCACCGCGGCCGGGTTCGCCCTGGCCTGGCAGGACTCCGTGCAGTACTGGACGGTCACCCTGCGCGACACCGAACGGATCGGCAGCGCCAGCCTCAACACCAATCAGAACGCCTCCGGTGCTCTGGCCCGGCTCGAACTGGGCGAGAGCACGCACTTCGTGCTGTGGACTGCGGCCTGCCTGGCGGTGCTTGCGCTGACGGTGTGGGCGGTGCGGCGCGTTCTGGCCGAGGAGTCGCCCGAACCGACACTCGCGGTGATCTGCGTGGCGCTGTTCGGCCTGGTGGTGTCGCCGGTGTCCTGGTCGCACCACTGGGTGTGGGCCCTTCCCGCGGTTCTGGTGACCGCGGTGCTGGCCTACCGCCATCGCCGCCCGGCGCTGGGCATCCTCAGCGCCGCCGGGGTGGCACTGATGGTGTGGCCACCCCTGAATCTGCTACCCGAGCACCACGAGTCCGACGCGTCGTGGTGGCGACAGCTATTCGGGATGTCCTACGTGTGGTGGGCGCTGGCCGTCATCGCGGTCGCGGGTGTGACGGCCGCTCCGTCGATCACTAACCGGCGGCGGTCTCCGGCATCCGCCGAGACGGCTGATCTGGTCCGCCCGAAGTAGCCTCCTTGCCGGAGTCCTTCCCGACCGGGCCGACCTTCTTCAGGCTCGCGGCATAGATGTCGACGTACTCCTGGCCGGAGAGCTCCATCAACTCGTACATAACCTCGTCGATGACCGCGCGCTCGATGAACCGGTTACCCGCCATACCCTCGAAACGGGAGAAGTCCATCGGCTTGCCGAAACGAACCGTGACCCGGCCGAAGCGCCACATCTTGGATCCGGGCGGGTTGACGACGTCGGTCCCGATCATCGCCACCGGGATCACCGGGACGCCCGTCTCCAGCGCCAGCCTGGCCAGCCCGCTCTTACCCTTGTACAGCCGGCCGTCCGGGGATCGGGTGCCCTCCGGGTACATGCCGAGCAGCTTCCCCGCACTCAGGATCCGCTCCGCGGTCTCCAGTGCGGCTTGGGCCGCGTCAGCGTTGGTGCGGTCGATCGGGACCTGGCCGGCCACGGTGTAGAACCAGCGGTTGAAGGCGCCCTTGATCCCCTTGCCGGTGAAGTACTCGGCCTTGGCCAGAAAGGTGATGCGACGGCGCACGACCAGTGGCAGGAAGAAGCTGTCCGCCACAGCGAGATGATTACTTGCCAGGATGGCCGGGCCGGACTGCGGAACGTATTCCAGGCCTTCGACTTTCGGCCGACCCAGGACCGACAGCAATGGGCCCATGAAGATGTACTTGAACAACCAGTACCACACAGGCCCTCCCTTGATTCGGGTCAACTCTACCCAGCCGCGGTTGTCCCGACTACAGGGCGAGCCGGTTCACGGCCAATCCTCAGGCGTCAGGTCCTCCACGACGATGGGGATGTCCTGGTACCCACGGGCGGTGCTCGACGGACCCGCGTCATGAGGTGGTGCCGGCGGAGCATCGCCCTCTGCCGGCGGCGGCGGGGTCCCGGCGGAACCGGCGGCCGCATCGGGCTCCGCGGCCATCGCCCGAACCACCGCCATCAGGGCGACGCTGTGGTCGGCGATCACCGTCAGCAACGGGTGCTGCTCACCGCTGACCAGGGCGGCCAACGCGCACACCGGGCACCACACCTGCTGGCAGCGCCCGGGGCCGCGGAGCGTCTCCGCGGCGAAGGTAGCCGCGGCACGCACGGCGGGGTCGAGTCGGTCCAGGATCGCCTGGGCGAGCTGACGCAACTCGGGTCCGAGGTCGGGGTGGCTGCTCATACCGGCCAGACCTGCGGATCCGGCCGGAATCGGACCGTCAGTTCGCCGCCCCGCAGCGCGGCTCCGGTCACGATGCAGCGCCGGAGGACGGGCGCCAGCCGGACCCGGCGTCGCACGCCGCCGACTCCGATGACCAGGTCGTCGCCCGACCGGCCCAGTTTCAGCGCACCGGAGTCCAGCGGTGGTAACTCCAGCCGGAGCCGGTAGACCGCATCGAGACCCGATCCCGATTCGCGGTCGACAACCGGCCGAAGCGGTCCCGGCGGTGCCGCGCCGTCCCGGCGGCGCGCCTCGTCGAGTAACTGCGCCAGGGCCTTGGGCCCGATCGGCTCGCCGGCCAGATGCGGAGTCAGAACCAGGCGCAACTCCCCGACCGCTCCGGCCAGTTCGTCGAGCACCGAGGCCTGTTCGGCGATCCGCGCCGCGTACCACTCGAACGCCGGATGGTCGGGAAGATTGCGGTACTCGTAGGAGTCGTCGCGGAAGAGGACCTGGTTGACGATCACCTCCTCGACCCGCACTCCCATGACGGCCAGCGACCCGAGCGCGCGGACGGCCTCGGCGGCGACCACCCGCTCCGGGGTGAGCACCAGATGTGCCCCGACCCGTTCACCGGCCAGCAGAGCGGAGAGTCGCTCGGAATCGGCGTGCACGGTTTCCACCAGGGCCACCAGAGCTGCGGCACGCGGGTCCTCCAGGCCCGTCGACAGCCGTCGATGCCGCGGCCAGCAGCGCTCGACGTAGAGCGCGAACGCCCCCGGCAGGGTCAGCATCCGCAAGGCATCGGCGGTCGAGGCGCAGTCGACCACCACGAGATCCCACCGGCCGGCGTCCGCCAGCTCCGCCACCGCCCGCAGGCCGCAGACCTCCTGAATCCCGGGAACAGCCGAAAGTTCCTCCGCCGCAACGATATCCAGATCTGAGGACGGAAACCGGGCGGCAAGCACCGGACCCGCCGAGTGCCAGGCCGACTCCAGCAAGGCCAGGGTGTCCAGGGCGACGGCGTCCAGAAGTCCGCCGCCGTTGTCCCCGCCACGCTCCTCGGTGAGGATCCGGACCGGCTCCGCCCCGCGACCGGGCGCAACCGGAACACCGAGCACCTCACCCAGGGAATGGGCCTGATCTGTGGACACCACCAGCACTTTCGCTCCGCTCAGGGCCGCCTGCACCGCCGTGGCGGCGGCCAGCGTCGACTTGCCGACCCCGCCCTTGCCGACGAAGAACGCGATCCGGGCCGGGCCGCCGGCCATGTCGTCGTCGTTCACCTCAGCGCTCGGCATAGCCCTCGACCCGCCTCTTGAGGTCCTTGAGCGCGGTCTCGGTCAGGCGCCGCTCGGCCTTGCGTTTGAGCAGGCCGATCATCGGCACCGTCAGATCCACCGCGAGTTCGTAGGTGACATCGGTGCCCGCACCACTCGGCGTGAGGGTGTACGCGCCGTCGAGCGCCTTGAGCAGGGTGCTCGACAACAACGACCACCGCACCGAACGGCGGTCGGCAGGCCAGTCGTAGGCCAGCACCATGGTGTCGCGCAGCACCGCGGCATCCAACACCAGCCGCGCCACGATCGGATAGCCCGCGGCGTCGGCCTCGAGGACCTCGGTCTCGGTGTACTCCGACACCCACTGCGGGTACGCACCGATATCGGCGATGACATCCATCACCGTGCGGGGGTCCGCATCGATATGGATGGTGTTCGCCGTCTTGTCCGCCACTGTTTACCGCTTGCCCGTCACGTCCCTGCCCCGGCGCTGTCCCGGTTCCTTCGGACACAAACCGTACCCTCCCGCAGTACCCTCCCGCCGATGCGGAAGCCGGTATCACCGCGTGGGCGCGACACCGACCGGCCGGGAGGCCTCCAGGGTGTTCTTGACCTCGAAGGCCATCCGTTTGCCCGCGACCCGGCGGCGGTGCGTCATGCCCGGCACATCCCTCGTCGCCGTCTGCCGGGCCGCCGCCCCGGCGGGCTCGGCGTGCAGGAAGTAGTGCAACACCACCCCGTCGAGGACCGGTTCCAGCCAGATCTCCATCGTGCCGGTCAGCGGGCCGGCGACCGTCCAGCGCACGCCCTTGTCGGCCCGGTCCTCCACGACCTCGAGCAGGAGGTCACCGAACCACCGTCGCCAGCCGGCCCGATCTCCCACCGCCCGGCCGACCGACGCGGGGCTGGCCGCGATGAAGGTCTCGTCGGCAACCTGGATGCTGCTCACGGCCAACAGCTTCACATATGCCGCCGGTAGGGCTAACCGAGGGGACGCCGGGGGCGAACCCGCAAGAAGTCGGCGAGCCGGGCGGTGTGGGTGTCCCAGTTCCACTCCTGGCCGATCCATCGCCGGCCGGCCTCCCCCATCCGCCGGGCGGTCGGCGGGTCGGCCAGCAGGGCTCCGACCGCCTCGGCGATCGCGAACGGAGAGCGCCCGTCGACCACCAGACCGGTTTCGCCGTCGCGCACGGTTTCCGGCGCACCGCCGGAGTCACCGGCCACCACGGCGACCCCGGTCGCCGAGGCTTCCAGGAAGACGATGCCCAGGCCCTCGACGTCCAGGCCGGCTCCCCGGGTTCGGCAGGGCATCGCGAAGACGTCGGCCATCGCGTAATGGCCTGGCAGCTCGGCATTGGGCACGGCCCCGGTGAACACGACGTCGGACTCGACTCCGCACTCGCGCGCCAGGCCGCGCAGTTGCTCGGCGTAGGGTCCGCCGCCGACGATCACCAGCGCCGCGGACCCCGCTCTGCGCCGGATCTCGGGCAGCGCCCGGATCAACATGTCCTGGCCCTTGCGCGGGACCAGTCGCGAGATGCACACCACCACCGGGCGGTCGGCGAGCCGGTAGCGGACCCGAAGCTCCGCGCGCGCCACCGGGTCGGGCTCGAATCGGTCGGTGTCCACCCCCGGCGGAAGGTGTTCCAGACGCGCGCTCGGCCCGAACGCCGAGGCGAACCGAGCGCGGGTGTAGCGGCTGACGTAGGTGATCACGTCGGCGTCCTCGCCGATCCGTCGCAGGGCGGATCGGGCGCCGGGCAGCATCGACCACCCGACTTCGTGCCCGTGGGTGCTGGCCACCACGCGCTGCGCCCCGGCGCTGCGGGCCCGCGGCGCCAGCAGCGCCAGCGGAGCGGCGGCACCGAACCAGACTGTCTCGATGCCGTGTTCGCCGATCAGTCGGCGCATGCGGCGGTCGACGCCGGGTTCGGGCACCATCAACGTTCCCGGATGCCGCACCACCCGGAACGGGGCGGCGAGGTCGTAGTCCTCAGACCCTTTCCACCGTGGGGCGTAGACGGTGATCTGGTGTTCGTCGGTTCCGGCCAGCCGGGTGACGAACTGCTCCAGGTAGGACTGGATGCCGCCGCGTCGCGGCGGAAAGTCATTGGTGACCAGCAGTATCCGTGTCATCGTCGACGAGGCTATCGGGTCAGCCAGCGGGCCCAGCGGCGCTGCAGTTCGGCGAGTTCGGTGCCCAGTGCCGCGCCGACCGCCGCAGCCAGATCACCGTGGCCGGGACCGCAGGCCCGCACGTAGAACCGGCGCAGACCGTCGACCCCGTAGGTGTCGGCCGTGAAGCGGGCGAACCACCACGCGCGGTCATAGCCGGCGGACCGGCCCGGGCCGGGCACGTCCAGCGCGGCGTCGGAGGGCAGCGCGGTGTCCAACGCCGCCCCCGTCGGCAGCGGCTCCGCGGGCCGGGCGACGAAGTCCGCGACCCCCTCGGTGATCCAGCGCGGGGCGTCCAGCGCGGTGTCGGCGCGGGCCGCGAGGTGAAAAAGCTCGTGCGCCAGAACAATCCGCAGGGCGGAATCGGTCATCGAGGCGGCTCCCGGCGCGAGCACAATCCGCTGTCCGAAGGCCTGCCGTCGAGCCAGATCGACGTCGTCGGCCACCGAAACCGCCGCGATGTCCGCCCACTCGCCACCCGGATCCAGCCCGGCCTCGGCTTCGAAGCGGGTCTGCGAACCGGTCGCGATGACCGTGATGTCCCGCGTCCAGTCGGGGCCCCAGAACCGCTCCACGGCGGCGATGGCACCCGGCATGTCCGCGCGCACCCGGCCGAGTAGATCCTCGGCTGCCGCGCCGGCCAGGTTCACGAGCCGAACGGAGCGGTCGACGGCCGCCTCCGCCGCCGGCGGACTGGTGTGGGTGGTGGCGATCATGAACGACGCACCGACCAGTTGCGTCAACAGCAGTGCGGCCAGCAAGGTTCGCCAACGGCCGACCAGCCGGGGCCCGACGAACGCCTCAGTACCGACGAACGCCTCAGTACCGACGAACG
>SYAB01000466.1 GCA_005787665.1 Actinomycetota bacterium | reverse complement strand
TCCGCTGCCCCTGACCGCCGACGCCAAACGCATCGCCGCCGCACAGGCCTATATCGACGCGCTGGTCACCCACGACGGTGGATCGGTCCCCTTCGCCTCGGACTGCGCCCGGGTCGAACAGGGACTCAAGAACGGCTTCTCGGGAAAGCACCTGCGCCGCAGCCTTTCCCGGGGTCCCCAATACCGGATCATCGCAGCGACCACGGCACCGCATTTCACCGTCGCCGGCGACGACGTCCGAGCCCGCTACACCGTACTCACCAGGTTCGCGGTCGCCGGGCGCCGTGCCGCGGCACATGTCGACGAGACGTTCGTCGTCGACGGGGACGGACGGATCCGCCACATCCGGGTTAGATTTGCGCCCACCATCGTCAGGACACTCGCCCAAAATCGTCAGGAGCCAGTGATGTCCACCAAGCCGCCGCCCAAGGGACTGAACTCCCCGCAGACCAAACGCATCATCAAGTGGATGTCGCGCGCCCAGACCCTGCTCTACAAGAAGACAAATGGCCGCCTCGGCGGCAAGTTCCTGCAGGGGGCGCCCGTCGCGCTGCTGACCACGACGGGTCGCAAGACCGGCGAACCGCGGGTCAGTCCGCTGCTGTTCCTGCGGGAGGGCAACCGGGTCGTGCTGATCGCCTCACAGGGCGGGGCGGCGAACAATCCGATGTGGTACCTGAACCTCAAGGCTGACCCGAAGGTCTCGGTGCAGATCAAAGACGAGGTGCTCCACCTCACCGCCCGGGACGCCACCGAGGAAGAACGGGCGCACTACTGGCCGAAGATGTCGGCGATGTACACCAGCTTCGACGACTACCAGTCCTGGACCGACCGGGTCATTCCGGTGGTGATCTGCGACCCGTAGTCCCGGAACTAGGATCCGTATACCGGTACCGGCAAGCGACCCTGGGCCAGCAGGCTGCGCACCACCGGGCCGAGTTCACCGGGCTCCCAGCGATCGCCCTTGTCCACCTCGGCCCCGTGCTGCCAGCCCTCTGCCGCCCGGATGATGCCGCCCTCCACCTCGAAGACGCGGCCGGTGACGTCGGCGGACTCCGCACTGCCCAGCCACACCACCAATGGCGAGATGTTCCCCGGAGCCATGGCGTCGAAGCCGTTGTCCGGCTTGGCCATCATCTCGGCGAACACCGTCTCGGTCATCCTGGTCCGCGCCGACGGCGCGATGGCGTTGACGGTGACGCCGTAACGACCCATCTCGGCCGCGGCAACCAGGGTCAGCGCCGCGATGCCGGCCTTGGCGGCGCTGTAGTTGCCCTGGCCGACGCTGCCCTGAAGTCCCGCGCCGGAACTGGTGTTGATGATGCGGGCGTCGACCTGCTCGCCCGCTTTCGACAGGGCGCGCCAGTACGCCGCGGCATGTCTCATGGTCGCGAAGTGGCCCTTGAGGTGGACGGCGATGACGGCGTCGAACTCCTCCTCGCTGGTGTTGGCGATCATCCGGTCCCGCACGATGCCGGCATTATTGACCAGCACATCGAGACGGCCGAACTCGTCGACCGCCGTGCGGATGAGTCCGGCCGACTGCTCCCAGTCGGCGACATTGGCACCACTGGTGACGGCTTCGCCTCCGGCGGAACGGATTTCGTCGACGACGGCCTGGGCGGCACTGCCCCCGCCGGCCGGCGATCCGTCCAGACCGACCCCGATGTCGTTAACCACCACCCGCGCACCCTCGGCGGCGAACCCCAGCGCATGCGCGCGGCCGATCCCACCGCCGGCACCAGTGACGATGACTACCCGTCCGTCGAGTAACCCCATCTATCGAGTCTCCTTCGTGTTGGCACTGGACGCGGTCAGAAACGGCGGCGGCTCCCCGCCGCCGTGTACGGGGATGGCTGCCCCGCTGATGTAGGAGGCGGCGTCAGAGGCCAGAAATGCGGTGGCCCAGCCGATCTCGTCGGGCCGGGCGAGGCGCCGGAGTGGGACGGTCGCCGCCACCGCCGCCTGGGAGTCGGCGTCGCCGTAGAACAATTCGACCTGCTCGGTGGCCACCATCCCGGCGACGACCGCGTTGACCCGGACCTTGGGGGCCCATTCGACGGCCAGCGAGGCGGTCAGGCTGTCTACGCCCGCTTTGGCGGCCCCGTAGGCGGCGGTGCCCGGCGAGGGTCGCCGACCGCTAACACTGGAGATCGAGACGATCGACCCACCGGAGGCCTGGGTCTGCATGACGGCGTTGGCGGCCTGGGAGACGTGCAGCATGCCGAGCAGGTTCAATTCGATCACCTTCTGGTGAAAGCGCGGCGAGGCGTCGGCGGCCAGGGCGTGGGGCGATCCGCCGGCATTGTTCACCAGCACGTCAAGGCGGCCATGTCGCTCGACGATGTCGTCGACCATCCCTGCGACGGCCTCCGGATTCCGGACGTCGCACGGGTGGAACTCAAACGGCGACCCGTCGACGGGGCGGCGGGCGCAGGTGAGCACCACCGCGCCCTGATCGGCGAACACCGCACTGATCCCCGCACCGACCCCGCGCACACCGCCAGTCACCAGCACGACACGGCCGCCGAGATCCAGATCCACCGTGCTAGCCTACCAAGCAAGTGCTTGCTTAGGAGTGCCATGACGATCACGTCCGTCACCGTCGAACCCGGCATCGTCGCGGTGACGGTCGACTACCCGCCGGTCAATGCCATCCCGTCGCGGGGCTGGTTCGAACTCGCCGATACCGTCACCGCGGCCGGCCGGGACACCGACACCCATGTGGTGATCCTGCGCGCGGAGGGCCGCGGGTTCAACGCCGGCGTGGACATCAAGGAGATGCAGCGCACCTCCGGCTTCACCGCGCTGATCGACGCCAATCGCGGCTGCTTCGCCGCCTTCAAGGCGGTTTACGAGTGCGCGGTTCCGGTGGTGGCAGCGGTCAACGGCTTCTGCGTGGGCGGCGGCATCGGCCTGGTCGGCAACTCCGACGTGATCGTCGCCTCCGATGACGCGACGTTCGGGCTGCCCGAGGTGGAGCGCGGCGCACTGGGGGCGGCCACCCATCTGTCCCGGCTGGTGCCCCAGCACATGATGCGCCGGCTGTTCTTCACCGCGGCCACGGTGGATGCCGCCACCCTGCACCAGTTCGGCTCGGTGCACGAGGTGGTGCCCCGGGCCGATCTCGACGAGGCCGCGCTGCGGGTGGCGCGAGACATCGCCGAGAAGGACACCCGGGTGATCCGGGCGGCCAAGGAGGCACTGAATCTCATTGACACCCAACGGGTCAACTCCAGCTACCGGATGGAGCAGGGGTTCACCTTCGAGTTGAACCTGTCCGGGGTCTCCGACGAGTTGCGTGATGACTTCGCCGGCACGAAGAAGGCCGGGACGTGAGCGCGGCGCGCGACAAGCGGACCACCCTCGAGGAGGCGGTCTCCCACGTCGAGAGCGGCATGACGATCGGCAGCGGCGGCTGGGGGTCGCGGCGCAAGCCGATGGCGTTCGTTCGCGCCCTGCTCCG
>SYAB01000050.1 GCA_005787665.1 Actinomycetota bacterium | reverse complement strand
CATCCTCGGGCCATCCTCGGGCCATTGTCGGGCCATTGTCGGGACATCGCCCGCCCACGAGCCCGCCCACGACCGTCCAGTAACCTTGGCCGCGAGGCGTGAACCGGGAGGGTGGGCGATGGACGTGCTGGTCACCGGCGCCGACGGAGAGTTGGGCCGGACGGTCGCCGACGGCTTTCGCCGGGCGGGCCACCGGGTCGTTCTTGCCGGGTGGGCGGCGCACGAGCGGGAGTCGGCCGCCGGGGACCGACCGGACGGCGCCATCGTCTGCGATCCCACCGACCCCGCCAGCCTCGCGGCGGCGCAACCGGGGTTCCCGCATCACCTCGACGCCGTGATCACGGTGCCGAGCCAGGGCTGGTCCGGTGATGACCCGCATGCGTTCGCCCTCGTCGACACCGCACACGCCTGGCGTTCGGCCTTCGACCGCACGGTCCTCGCGGCCGTGCTCTCCGTGCAGGCCGTCGGTGACAATCTGCGGTCCGGGGGTTCCATCGTCACGGTCGCACCCGCTCACGATGACGGGCCCGAGGCTGCCGCCAAAGCGGCGTTGTCGCACTGGACCGCGGCTCAGGCCGACCATTTCGGCACCCGCGGCATCACCGTCAACACGCTGGCTTTCGGGTTGCCGGCCGCGGCCGGCTACCTGGGATCGACCGGCGCTGAGCCGTCGGCGGGCGCCGCGATCGCCCGGTTGGCGCTGTTCCTGGCCACCCCGGCTGCCCGGCACATCACCGGTCAGACCCTGCACGTCGGCCGGGGCGCCGCGGTCAGCTACGGCTGACGTAACCGGCCGGGCGCCCGGGCGTTAGGGTGCGGAGCGTGACGATCCGGCTGGGCCTGCAGATCCCCAACTTCTCCTACGGCACCCCGGTCGCCGATCTGTTCCCCACCGTCGTCGCGCAGGCGAGGGAGGCCGAGGCCGCCGGGTTCGACTCCGTCTTCGTGATGGACCACTTCTATCAGCTGCCCATGCTCGGCACCCCTGACCAGCCGATGCTGGAGGCCTACACCGCGCTGGGCGCGTTGGCCACCGCCACCGAGCGGGTGGCGCTGGGAACCCTGGTCACCGGAAACACCTACCGCAACCCCACGCTGCTGGCCAAGGCGATCACCACCCTGGACGTGGTCAGCCAGGGCCGCGCCGTTCTCGGCATCGGTACGGGGTGGTTCGAACTGGAGCACACCTCGCTGGGATTCGAGTTCGGCACCTTCACCGAACGCTTCGCCAAGCTCGACGAGGCGCTGCAGATCATCCTGCCGATGCTGCGCGGCGAGCGGGTCACCGTGGCCGGGCAGTACTACCGCACGCAGGATGCGATGGCGGTGCCCCGGTTCGGCGATCGCATCCCGCTGATGATCGGTGGTTCCGGAGAGCGCAAGACATTCGGCCTCGCCGCCCGTCACTTCGATCATCTCAACGTCATTGCCGCGCTGCCCGAGCTGCCGGGCAAAGTGGCGGCGCTGGCCCGCCGTTGCGAGGAGGTCGACCGGGATCCGGCGACGCTGGAGACCAGCGTGCTGTTGACCGCGGTCCCCGACCCGAAGTTCACCGAGGATATGGTGCCCGCGGCCATGCGCGGCCGGATGATGGTCGGCAGCCCCGAACGGATCGCCGACTCGGTGCGAACCGATGTACTCGGCGCCGGCATCGACGGCGTGATCGTGAACCTGCCCCGGTATGTGCCGGGTTCGATCAGCCGACTCGGCGAGGCCCTGCGCACCGTCCTGGCCGTGTGACCCCGGGAAGCTTTCCGCCGGCCGGACGTTTACCGTAGAAACGGCAGTCTCACATTCAGGAGCGAAGATGACTCATCCCGGTGCAACTCCGTCGGACAGGCACAAGGTCGTGGTGATCGGATCGGGGTTCGGCGGCCTTACGGCGGCCAAGAAGCTCAAGCGGGCCGATGTGGACATCAAGATGATCGCCAAAACCACCCACCACCTGTTCCAGCCGCTCCTCTACCAGGTGGCCACCGGCATCATCTCCGAGGGCGAAATCGCTCCGTTGACCCGAGTGGTGCTGCGCAAGAACCGGAACTGCCAGGTACTCCTCGGCGAGGTCACCCACGTCGACCTGGTGAACCAGACGGTCGACTCGGTGTTACTGGGCCACACCTACCGCACCCCCTACGACTCGCTGATCGTGGCGGCCGGCGCCGGGCAGTCCTACTTCGGCAACGACCATTTCGCCGAGTGGGCTCCCGGTATGAAGACCATCGACGACGCCCTGGAGTTGCGGGGGCGCATCCTCGGCGCCTTCGAGCAGGCCGAGCGGTCCTCCGACCCGGAGCGTCGCGCCAAACTGCTGACATTCGTGGTCGTCGGTGCCGGCCCGACCGGCGTCGAGATGGCCGGGCAGATCGCCGAACTGGCCGATCACACCCTCAAGGGCGCATTCCGCCACATCGACTCGACCAAGGCCAGGGTCATCCTGCTCGACGCAGCCCCGGCGGTCCTGCCGCCGATGGGTGAGAAGCTGGGTCGCAAGGCCGCCGCCCGCCTGGAGAAGCTCGGGGTCGAGATCCAACTCGGCGCGATGGTGACCAATGTCGACCGCAACGGAATCAACGTCACCTACGGTGACGGCCGCAGCGAGCGCATCGAGTGCGCGACCAAGGTGTGGTCGGCCGGGGTGGCTGCCAGCCCGCTGGGCAAGCTGATCGCCGACCAGTCCGGCGCCGAGGTCGACCGGGCCGGCCGGGTGAAGGTGCTGCCCGACCTCACCGTGCCGGGTCACCCGAACGTATTCGTCGTCGGCGACATGGCCCTGGTCGACGGTGTTCCCGGCCAGGCGCAAGGCGCGATCCAGGGCGCCCGTTACGCCGCCAAGCTCATCAAGGCCGAACTCAAGGGAGCCGATCCGGCGGCCCGCGAGCCGTTCAAGTACTTCGACAAGGGTTCGATGGCGACGGTGTCGCGATACTCGGCGGTGGTCAAGGTCGGACCGCTGGAGTTCGGCGGTTTCATCGGCTGGCTCTCCTGGCTGTTCCTGCACCTGATCTACCTGGTGGGGTTCAAGGCGCGGCTGACCACGGCGCTGTCCTGGGTCGGCACCTTCATCGGCAGCCACCGCGGTCAGCTCACCATCACCGAGCAGCAGGCCTACGCACGCACCCGGATCGAACAACTCGAGGAGATCGCCGAGCGCGTCGAGGATGCCGAGATCGCCTAGCGGTGGGGACTCCATCGCACCCGGTCGGCGACGCCGTGTCGTCGTGGTGAAGCCGGGCGAGCTCGTCTATCGGTTGTTGCAGCGGTTGCCCACCCGCATGCTCTCGTTGCGCACCATCGTGATCGCCGCTGCGCTGTCGGTCGTGGTGCTGGTGCTCACGCTGGGCACTTGGGTATGGGTGGGCGTCACCAACGATCAGTACAGCCAGCTGGATCGCCGGTTGGACTCGGTCAGCAGTCTCGGTGATTTCGGTGGCCTGTTGTCCAGTCCCCCGGGCTCCGAAACTCCCAGCCCGGACGGAAATCTGGTGCGCACCGTCCGGGTGGGCTCGATGTCGATGTCGGTGCCCCGGGACGTCGTGTTGCCCGAGCTGGCCGACGGCTACGCCAACACCACCATCGACGGGGTGGAGTACCGGGTTCGCACGTTCACCGTCGGCGGTGCCTCCATCGCGCTCGGAGCGCCGCTGGCCGAGACTCAGCGCCGGATCGCCGAGCTGCACTGGCGGGTGCTGCTGATCTGCGGCGGAGTGATCATCGGCACCGTCGTGGTGGGCTGGTTCTTCTCGCTGATCATGATCGACCCGTTCCGGCTGCTCGCGCAGCAGGCCCGCGCCATCAACGCCCAGTCCAAGCCGGACGAAGTTCAGGTGCGCGGCGTGCGGGAGGCGGTGGAGATCGGCGAAGCGGTGGAGGGCATGCTGGCCCGCATCGGCGATGAGCAGGACAAGACCCGCGCGGCCCTGGAGTCCGCTCGGGACTTCGCGGCGGTGGCGTCCCACGAACTGCGCACGCCGCTGACCGCGATGCGCACCAACCTTGAGGTGCTCTCGACCCTGGATCTGGGTGACGAGCAGCGCAAGGAGGTGATCGGTGACACGATGCGGACCCAGAGCCGGATCGAGGGCACTCTGACCGCGCTTGAGAGGCTGGCGCAGGGCGAGCTGACCACCGCCGACGATTTCGTTCCCTTCGATATGACCGAACTGCTCGACCGCGCGGCTCACGACGCCGAGCGCACCTACCCCGACGTGCGCGTCGGCCTGGTGCCCTCGCCGGCGGTCCTGATGGTCGGCCTGCCGGCCGGGTTACGCCTGGTGATCGACAATGCCATCGCCAACGCGGTCCGCCACGGCGGCGCCACGCAGGTTCGGCTGGCCGTCGGCAGCGCGGCTGACGGCATCACCGTCACCGTCGACGACAACGGCAGCGGGGTGCCCGAGAGTGAGCGCTTCGCGGTTTTCGAGCGGTTCACGCGCGGCTCGACGGCGTCGCGCTCCGGATCCGGGCTGGGGCTGGCGCTGGTGGCGCAACAGGCTGAACTGCACGGCGGTACCGCGACCCTGGAGACAAGCCCGCTCGGCGGTGCGCGACTGGTGCTGCGACTGGCCGGGCGTCCCTAGAGACAGGACCGCTGAGCTCAGGACTCCGGAGGCAGGTTCTGCAGACGCACCTGGCCGCGGGCGATGAGGCGCTGCTCCCCGTCACGGATGGTGACCAGCCACAATTGCTGAGTCCTGCCGCGGTGCACCGGTTCGGACACCCCGTAGGCGGTGCCACCGGTCACGGCCCGGAGGAAATCGGTGTTGTTGTTCACCCCCACGACGTTGCCGCCGCCACGTTCGGCCTGCCAGAGGAATGCCGACACGCTGGCCATCGACTCCACCATGGCGCACCACACACCGCCGTGCACGATGCCCATCGGTTGATGCAGGTGCGGTTTGACGTCCAGATGCGCCCGGACACCGTCGATGGTCAATTCGGTGTAGGTCAAGCCGATCTCGGTGTCGAACGGGGCCGGCGGCATCTCCTCGGGTTGCACGGCTTCAGGTGTACACCGTGCGCCGGCCGGGGTGGCGCCCGGGGCTTCGGTTTCCGCGCCGGTTTTCCCGCGGGGTTTGCGAGCGGGTTTCCGCGCCCGCCGCGGGGGGAACTCCGGGAACCTCCGGCGAGTTGTTATCTCGAATCCCGGGTACGACGTTCGGTAGTAACCGCGCGTACCCTGACATCCGATGGAGACGTGGGCATGGCCAAGCTGACCGGTCTGGGCGACCTGGAACGCGCCGTGATGGACCATCTGTGGGGCTCGGATCAGCCACAGACCGTCCGCCAGGTCCACGAGTCCCTGGCCGCGGAACGCGATCTGGCCTACACCACCGTGATGACGGTTCTGCAGCGTCTGGCCCGTAAGGATCTGGTCCTCCAGATCCGCGCCGACCGGGCTCACCAGTACGCACCGACGCACGGGCGCGACGAATTGGTCGCCGGCCTGATGGTCGATGCGCTGGCGCAGGCCTCCGATGCCGGCGACCGGCGGGCCGCCCTGATGCACTTCGTCGGACGGGTCGGCGCCGACGAGGCCGATGCGCTGCGCAGGGCGCTGGCCGAACTCGAGTCCAAGCACCGACGGCGCTGACGAACTAGCCCTCGGCGCCGAAGACCGACGTGATGCACTGCTCCCTGATGGCGTCCAGCATCCGCACGAACATCGTGTAGCCCTCTCGCCGGAACTCCACCAGGGGGTCACGCTGTGCCAGGGCCCGCAGGCCGATGCCCATTTTGAGGTAGTCCATCTCGTACAGGTGTTCACGCCACTTCTGGTCGACGACGTCGAGGATGACCTCGCGTTCGAAACGCCGCGCTTCCACGTCGCCCGCCACCGCCGCGATATCGGCCTCCCGCTGCGCGAGTGCACGTTCGGCGTCGGCGATCAGGAGCCGAAGCATGGTGCGGCGGTTCAGCTTCGGCAGCAGCCGGTAATCCAGACCAACCGGGTACAACGTTCCCAGCGCCGTCCACAGTGCGTCGAGATCCCAGTCGTCTGGGCGTGCGTCGGCGGTGGCGGCTTCGACGTAGGCGGTGACGACGTCGATCAGCATGGAGTCGAGGGCGCGGCTGAGATCCTCGCCATCGAGGATGCGCCGACGTGCCGCGTAGATCACCGCACGTTGCTGGTTCATCACCTCGTCGTACTTCAGGATGTCCCGGCGAAGCTCGACGTTGCGCTGCTCGACCTGGCTTTGAGCGCTCTGGATCGCCCGGGTGACCACAGCGGCTTGGATCGGCTCGTCGTCGGGCATCTTCATCCGGGTCATCAGCTTCTCCAGGTTCACGGTGCCGAACCGGCGCATCAGGTCATCACCGAGTGAGAGGTAGAACCGCGTCTCGCCCGGATCTCCCTGGCGACCTGAGCGTCCCCGCAACTGGTCGTCGATGCGGCGGGACTCATGACGCTCGGTACCGATGACGTAGAGGCCGCCCAGGGCGACGACCTCCTCCGCTTCGGCGGCCGCGGCTGCCGCGACCAGCGGACGTTCCTGCTGCCAGGCGCGTTCGTAGTCCTCCGCCGTCTCGATCGGGTCCAGACCCCGCGCCCGCAGCAGATGGTCGGTGATGATGTCGACGTTGCCGCCGAGCACGATGTCAGTGCCGCGACCCGCCATGTCGGTCGCCACCGTCACCGCGCCCCGGCGGCCCGCTTCGGCGACGATGGCCGCCTCCTGCTCGAGGTGTCGTGCGTTGAGGACGTTGTGCCGGATGCTGAGTTCGTCCAGTCGGCGCGACAGGTACTCGGACTTCTCGACGCTGGTGGTGCCGATCAGGACGGGCTGACCGGTGGCGTGGCGCGCGGCGACGTCGGCGACCACGGCGTTGAACTTGGCCAACTCGGCTTTGTACACCACGTCCGGCCTGTCCCGGCGCGCCATCGGCCGGTGCGAGGGTATCGGGATGACGCCGAGGTTGTAGGTCTGGCGGAACTCCGAGGCCTCGGTCCTCGCGGTCCCGGTCATGCCCGCGAGCTTG
>SYAB01000049.1 GCA_005787665.1 Actinomycetota bacterium | reverse complement strand
TCCTTCTCGGTGAAACCCGTTCCGACCCGGCCGATGAACCGCAAGCCGCCCCGATCGGGAATGCCGAGCAGCAGCGCACCGATGCCGCTGGACCGGCCGCCCTCGCCCGTGCGCCAGCCGCCGATCACGGCCTCCTGGGTGTTCCAGTTCTTGTCCTTGACCCACGCCGAGGATCGCCGGCCCGGCTGATAGGTGGAGTCCCACTTCTTGGCGACCACACCCTCCCATGAACGCCGGCGGGTGAACGCCAGCGCTTCGGGCCCGTCACCGTCGATCAAGGGCGGTACGACGAGCCCGGTTCCGGCACCGAGGGTCTCCAGCACCCGCCGCCGGTCCCGGTAGGTCGCCCGCAAAAGCGACCGGCCATCGAGATGCAGAATGTCGAAGGCCCAGAACTCGATTCGGGTTGCCCGCGCACTGTTCTGGATCTCCCGGAAACTCGGCGTCCCACGAGAGTCCAGTGCCACCAACTCGCCGTCGAGAATGACATGGTGGTCGGCCAGCGCCACGGCGAGAGGCTTCAGCTGCGGGTACTCAGCAGTGACGTCGCGGCCATTTCGGGACTGCAATCGCAGCTCGCCGTGGTCGACCTCGACCAGCATGCGATAGCCGTCATACTTGCCTTCGAACGCCCACCGGGCAGCGGTCAGCTTCTCGACCGAACCCGGTGTCGCCAGCATCGGAACGAAGTCCGGCAGGCGAACGCGCGGCTGGTCCTTCATCCGGTGCGCCAGCCACTGGTCGCCATCGGTCCGGATCAGCGCGTAACGCCCGCTGATCCGCCGCCCGTTCAGGTCGACGATGACCTCCCGGTCGGTGAACTTCTGCGTCTCGTAGGTGCCGGTGTCCCAGAGGGTGACCGTGCCGGCCCCATACTCGCCCTTGGGGATGGTGCCCTCGAAGGTGGCGTACTCGATCGGGTGGTCCTCGGTGTGCACGGCGAGGTGGTTGACCGCCGGGGTGTCCGGGAGGTTCTTGGGCACCGCCCACGACACCAGCACACCGTCGCGCTCGAGCCGGAAGTCATAGTGCAGCCGACGGGCCCGGTGCTCCTGGATCACGAAGCGATTGCCGGTTCCGCCTCGGGGCGGGGAGACGGGTACGGGCTCCGGAGTCTTTGCGGCAGTTCGCTTCCCGCGGTATGCGGTCAATCGATCGGGACGCGGCGTGTCGTCGAGTCCAGCCAGCAGGTCACCGTGCTCGGCGAAGCGGGTCAGGACCTCGTCGTAGCGCAACTGGCGAAGGTCTGGGTCGCCGATCTCGTCCCAGGTTCGTGGCGCGGCGACGGTCGGAGTCGGCCGGCCCCGAAGCGAGTACGGCGCGATGGTGGTCTTGGCGGCGTTGTTCTGGCTCCAGTCCAGGAACACCTTTCCCGCCCGCACACTGCGTGCCATCGTCGCGGTGACCCGATCGGGCATCGTTTGCTCAAGCTGCTGGGCAACCCGGCGGGCCAGCACCGCGGCGCCACTGCTGCTCAGCGCGGCGAGGGGCGCGTAGAGGTGCAATCCCTTGCTGCCACTGGTGAGCGGAAACACCGTCAGCCCGATGTCGTCCATCAACTCGCGCACGGCATGGGCCACCTCGCCCATCTGCGCCATGCCGACCCCCTCGCCCGGGTCGAGGTCGAACACCAGGCGGTTCGCCGAACCCGGGGCGCCATCCGGCCCGAAGCGCCATTGCGGGACATGGACTTCCAGCGCCGCCTGCTGCGCGATCCAGGCCAGCCCGAGGCTGCTGTCGATGATCGGGTAGACGGTATCCCCCGACTTGTGCCTCAGAACTCCGCGGCTCAACCACGCCGGAGCGGATTTGGCGAGTTCCTTCTCGAAGAACGACGGCGCGTCGACACCGTTAGGCCACCGCTTGCGGGTGGCGGGCCGCCCCGTGATGTGCGGGAGCATCGCATCGGCGATGGTGGTGTAGTAGCGGAACACCTCGGCCTTGGTGGTGCCACTGGCCGGGTAGAGCACCTTGTCCGGGTTGGTGAGCGCAATGAGTGGTCCGGTCGTCGCACCGGGCGGCCACACGTCGTTCACCCCACCAACGTATTACCCGCTGATACGGTGGAAACGTGATTCGGTTGCCGGCAACGGTTCTGTTGGCAGTGTCGCTGGCAGGGTCGCTGGTCGCCGTGCCCACTGCCTCGGCAGTCCCCGCGGTCCCGCCGCCGGACTGCACCAGCGACCAGGTGCCGCTGGCGGGCCAGTGCATCGCCCGATCACCCGCCGGACGTCCGGGACCGCAGAACCCGTTGTTCGCCCTGTTCCCCGGAGCGAACCCGAACCTCCCGCCGGGACTGACCCCGACCAACCTTCCGGTGGTCCTCCCGTTGGGACTGACCCCGCGCAACGTGCCCACAGTCCTGCCCCTCGGACTGACCCCCCAAACGTTCCCAGCAGGCTGAGCGACCGGTCCGATGCGGTCCATCTGGAAAGGCTCGGTCGCCTTCGGTCTGGTGAACGTCCCGGTCAAGGTGTATAGCGCCACCGAGGACCACGACCTGAAGTTCCATCAGGTACACGCCAAGGACAACGGTCGCATCAAGTACCAACGCGTGTGCGACGTCTGCGGTGAGGTGGTCGAATACCGCGACATCGCCAAGGCCTACGAATCCGAGAGCGGTCAGACCGTGGTGATCACCGACGAGGACATCGCCACCCTGCCCGAGGAACGAAGCCACGAGATCGAGGTACTCGAGTTCGTCCCGGCCGGTGACATCGATCCGCTGATGTACGACCGCAGCTACTATCTCGAGCCGGACGGCAAGTCGCCGAAATCCTATGTGCTGCTTGCCAAAGCGCTGAGTGAGACTGATCGCGTCGCGATCGTCCACTTCGCCCTGCGCAACAAGACCAGACTGGCCGCCCTGCGGGTCAAGGCCTTCTCCGGCCGCAACGTCATGGTGGTGCACACGTTGCTGTGGCCTGACGAGATCCGCGATCCGGACTTCCCGAGCCTCGACGGGACGGTTGAGGTGCGGGCACCCGAGTTGACGATGGCCGGCCAGGTGGTCGAGTCGATGGCCGGGGATTTCCACCCCGAGCAATACACCGACACCTATCAGCAGCAGTTGCACGAACTCGTCGCAGCCAAACTCGCCGGCGGGCAGGCGTTCACCGCCGCCGAGGCGCCGGCCGCACTCGACGAGACCGACGACGTCTCGGATCTGCTGGCCAAACTCGAGGCCAGCGTCCGGCGCCGCCGCGAGGAGGCCGCGGCCAAGGAATCCGCCGCACCGGAAGCGAACGCGACAGCCCCCGCACAGAAGGCACCGGCCAAGAAGGCAGTTGCCAAAAAGGCGCCAGCCAAGAAGGTCCCAGCCAAAAAGTAGAACGTGTTACAGGTCCCTTGTTACGGTGGTGCCGACGAGGGAGAGCGCGTGATTCTGGATAAATTCCGCCTTGACGGACAAGTAGCCGTAGTCACCGGGGCGGGCCGCGGGCTCGGTGCCGCCATCGCCATCGCCTTCGCCGAGGTCGGCGCCGATGTGCTGGTGTCCTCCCGAACGCAGTCCGAACTGGAGGCGGTGGCCGCCCAGATCGAGGCGGTGGGCCGACGAGCACACGTCGTGGTCGCCGATCTCGCCCAGCCCGAGGCGACGGCCGATCTGGCCGCCCGCGCGGTGGAGGCGTTCGGCAGGCTCGACATCGTCGTCAACAACGTCGGCGGATCGATGCCGAACACCCTGCTGACCACCAGTGTCAAGGACATGCGAGACGCCTTCACCTTCAACGTGCTCACCGCCCACGCCCTGACGGTCGCCGCCGTCCCCCTCATGCTCGAGCACTCGGGCGGCGGGAACATCATCAACATCAGCTCCACCATGGGCCGGCTGGCCGGTCGCGGCTTCGCCGCCTACAGCACCGCCAAAGCCGCCCTGGCGCACTACACCCGCCTCACGGCGCTGGACCTGTGCCCGCGGATCCGGGTCAACGCGATCGCACCGGGATCCATCCTGACCTCCGCCCTGGAGATCGTCGCTTCCAACGACGCGCTGCGCGATCCGATGGAGAAAGCAACTCCGCTGCGCCGCCTCGGCGATCCGCTCGACATCGCCGCTGCAGCGGTCTATCTCGCCTCCCCCGCCGGCAGCTTCCTCACCGGGAAGATGCTCGAAGTCGACGGCGGACTGATCGTGCCCAACCTCGACCTGCCCATCCCCGACCTCTAGGAGAAACCGCATGCCCATTCGCGTCGCCCAGATCGGCACCGGAAACGTCGGCGCCCACGCGCTGCGGTCCGTGATCGCCAACCCCGGCTACGAACTCACCGCGGTGTGGGTGTCCTCGGAGGCCAAGGCGGGCAAGGACGCCGCCGAACTGGTGGGCCTCGACACCCCGACCGGGATCATCACCACCACCGACCTCGATGCGGTGCTGGCCACCAACCCCGACTGCGCGGTCTACAACGCGATGGCCGACAACCGGTTGATGGAGGCCCTCGAGGACTACCGAAGGATCCTGGCTGCCGGGGTGAACGTGGTGGGCAGCGGCCCGGTCTTCCTGCAATGGCCCTGGCAGGTCATCCCCGAGGAGATGATCAAGCCCATCGAGGACGCGGCTCGGGAGGGGAACTCCAGCGTCTACGTCAACGGGATCGATCCCGGCTTCGCCAACGATCTGGTCCCGCTGGCACTGATGGGCACCTGCCAGAGCATCGAGCAGGTGCGCTGCATGGAGATCGTGAACTACGCGACCTACGACAGCGCGACGGTGATGTTCGACGTCATGGGCTTCGGCAAGCCGATGGACGAGATCCCCATGCTGCTGCAACCCGGCGTGCTGAGCATCGGCTGGGGTTCGGTGGTGCGCCAACTCGCGGCCGGACTGGGGGTCGAGCTGGACGGGCTCGAGGAGATGTACGTCCGCGAGCCGGCCCCCGACGCCTTCGACATCTCCTGCGGGCATATCGCCAAGGGCACCGCCGCGGCGCTGCGCTTCGAGGTGATCGGCCTGGTCGACGGGGCCCCGGCGGTCGTGCTCGAGCACATCACCCGACTGCGCGACGACCTCTGCCCGGACTGGCCCCAGCCCGCCCAGGAAGGCGGCAACTACCGCATCGAGATCACCGGCGAGCCGTGCTACGCCCTGGACCTGTGCCTGTCCAGCCGCAACGGGGACCACAACCACGCCGGGGTGCTCGCCACCGCGACGCGCATCGTCAACGCGATCCCCGCCGTCATCGCCGCAGAGCCGGGCATCTGCACGACGCTGGACCTGCCGCTGGTCACCGGGAAGGGGCTGTACGCTGCTCCGTAGCCGCTAGGAGGACGTCATGGGGACCCTGTTCCAGAACGTGCTCAGGGCCCTCGCGGCACCCGCCACCGTGATCCTCGCCGTGGCGTTCGCGCCACCGGCCATGGCGGCCCCGCCGGAGTGCACCGATATCGCCGTCAGCACCCGACTGTGCACCCGCGGTCCCGGGCACACCGCGATCACCACCTCACCCAACCCGGAATTCACCGACCCGGGCGCCGGCTGGGGAGTCGGAACGCTGGGCGTCCCGGTGTTCGGCCTCGGCGGCGGCGGCATCTGGGTCGGCTTTTGAGACCTCGCTGGTCGCTGCTGGGCCCGGCATTCGTCGCGGCAATCGCCTATGTCGATCCGGGCAACATCGCCGCCAACGTCAGCGCCGGATCCCAATTCGGCTTCCTGCTGGTCTGGGTGATCGTCGCGGCCAACGTGATGGCCGCCCTCGTGCAGTATCTGAGCGCGAAACTGGGCCTGGTCACCGGACGAACCCTGCCCGAGGCGGTCCGGGACAGGACCGGCACCGCGAGCCGGATCGGCTACTGGGTGCAAGCCGAACTCGTCGCCATCGCCACCGACGTCGCCGAGATCATCGGCGGCGCGATCGCACTGCACCTGCTCTTCGGCCTACCGCTTGTTCTCGGCGGCGTGATCACCGGCGTGGTGTCGCTGTTGCTGCTGACCATCGGGGACCGTCGCGGACAACGGGTGTTCGAACGCGTCATCACCGGTCTGCTGATGGTCATCACCGTCGGCTTCCTGGCCAGCCTGGTGGTCAACACACCGCCCCCGGGTGATGTGATCGGCGGCCTGGTGCCCCGATTCGACGGCGTCCAGAGCGTGCTGCTGGCCACCGCCATGCTGGGGGCGACGGTGATGCCCCATGCCGTGTACCTCCATTCCGGACTGGCCCGCGACCGGCACGGACACCCCGAGCCCGGCCCGCAACGTGCTGTGCTGCTACGCGCCACCCGCTGGGACGTCGGCCTGGCGATGCTCGTCGCCGGCACGGTGAACCTGGCACTGCTGCTGGTGGCGGCGACCAACCTGCGCGGCCGGGAAGGCACCGACACCATCGAGGGCGCACACGCGGCCGTCGCCGACACCCTCGGGCCCGGCGTGGCGTTGTTCTTCGCGATCGGTCTGCTGGCCTCGGGTCTGGCCTCGACATCAGTCGGCGCCTACGCGGGGGCGATGATCATGCAGGGGTTGCTGCGCAGGACCTTTCCGCTGCTGGTGCGTCGGCTGGTCACCCTGGTGCCCGCGCTGCTGGTGCTCGCCAGCGGGGTGGACCCGACCCGGGCACTGGTGCTCTCCCAGGTGGTGCTGTCCTTCGGCATCCCGTTCGCGCTCATTCCGTTGATCCGGCTGACCAGCGACCGCGCCCTGATGGGTGCCGACGTCAACACCCGGCTCACCACGACACTGGGCTGGTCGGTGGCCGCCTTGATCACCGCCCTCAACGTCGCGTTGATCTACCTGACCCTGACCGGGTAGGCCCGGCCGACGGGGAGCCGATGAGAGATGTCGGTCACACACCCATCCGGAACCCGGCCGGCTCCGAATTGCCGGTGTGGAAACCGCACAGACGCCCGCGATCTACCCGACCCGTGTCACCCACCTGCACCGATCGCCGGTACACCACTACGCCGAGCACCGCAGCTACAGCTGGTACGTCGACATCGACGAGTTGCCCCGGCTTCCCTGGATGGTGCGCCCGTTCGCCCGTTTCGAAGCCACCGACCACTTCGACGGTTCCCCGGGCGACACCTTGCGGCAGCGGGTCGACGCCTTCCTGGCCCGCCACGACATCTTCATCCCGGGCGGCCGGGTCACCGCGCTGCTCATGCCTCGCGTCCTGGGCCGGGCATTCAACCCGCTGAGTCTGTTCTGGTGCCACGACGCCTCGGGGGCGGTGCGCTGCGTGGTCGCCGAGACTCAGGACAGCGCCGGGCGGCGGCGGGCTTTTCTGCTGCCACCGGCCGAGGAGGGCCCGGCCGCCGTCGCCGACGCGTTGCGCCACGCCCCGTTCGCCGCCGACGACGGCTATTTCCTGGTGCGGATACCGCGTCCCGCCGACACTCTGGACCTGACCGTCTCCCTGCACCGCGACAACCAGGCCGCCCTGGTGGCCACTTGGCGCGGAGCCCGCCGGCGGGCGTCGGCCGGACGGGTCCTGCTTCTCCAACTCACCCACCCGCTGGCGCCCCAGCTCGCCCGGATCAGCCTCCGGTTCCAGTCCGCCGCACTGCGGCTGCGCGGGATCCCGGCGACGCCCGTCGAAGCGCCGCGTCAGCCGCAGCGCAGCACACACGGTGCCGGGCGACGCTGGGGGGCAAAGACCCATTCCTGGGCGACGTCGTGACTCAACTGCTTGACCGCCCGGTTACGCTTCGGAGCGATGGCACCGATAACGACGGGCATGCGACGGTGACCACCGCCGACCTCGACGCACTCCTGCGCAGGGTTGCCCACCACGATTCCGAGGCGTTCGCGGCGTTGTACGACGCCACCCGATCCCGTGTGTACGGCATGGTCTGCCGCGTCCTGCGCGACCGCGGATACAGCGAGGAAACCACCCAGGATGTCTACCTGCAGGTGTGGCGTACCGCGGAGAGCTATGACCCGGCGTCCGGAAGCGCACTGGCCTGGTTGCTCACCCTCGCCCATCGCCGGGCGGTGGACCGGGTGCGGTCCGAACAGGCTGCGTCCCAGCGCGACTCGAAGTACGGTGCGGCGACCGTGGAGCGGGACACCGACGACGTGACCGACGCGGTGATCAGTGGGGAGGACCGCCGGCGGGTCGCGGCATGCCTGAGTGGGCTGACCGATACCCAGCGCGAGTGCATCGAACTCGCCTACTACCAGGGCTTGACCTACGTGCAGGTCTCCGAGCGCCTCACGGCGAATCTGGCGACGGTCAAGTCACGGATGCGCGATGCGCTGCGGGGGCTGCGAAATTGCCTGGGCGTGCGGTGAGGGGGCAGCCATGACTCGACCACACGATGACGCGCCGGGCGGGGACCTGCTCGAACTCGCGGTTCCCTATGCGTTGCACGCGGTCTCAGACGCCGAGCGCGACGAGATCGAGACGAGGCTCGCCCAGGCGGGGCTTCCGGTCGCCGACGCCTTCTACGACGAGGTGCGCGCGGTGCGCGAGACGATGGCGGTGGTGTCGGCAGCCGATGCCCAGGAGCCACCCGCCGATCTGCGCCGTCGCCTCCTGGCGGCGGTGGCCACCGACAACGTGCGGGTCCTTCCCGCCGCGAGGCCCTCACACCGGTGGCGCAACGCCGTGCTGTCGGCTGCGGCCGTGCTCGCCGTCGGCCTGGCCGCGGTCGGCGTCGGAATCACGTTGCGTCCGGCACCCCAGCAACAGTCCACCGCCCAGCAGGTGTTCACCGCACCCGACGTCCACACCGTGTCCGGCGCCATCCCGGCGGGCGGCACCGCCACCGTGGTGTTCTCCCGGGACCGCAACGCCGGCGTGCTGGTGATGAACGACGTTCCGCCACCCGCTCCCGGCACGGTCTACCAGATGTGGCTGGTGAGACCCTCGGGTGCGACCTCCGCGGGGACGATGGACGCCGAAGCGGTGGCGCCCTCGACCACGGCGGTGCTCGACAACCTCGGCGATTCGACGAAGCTGGCCTTCACGGTCGAGCAAGGGACGGGGTCGACCCGGCCCACCGGCGCTCTCATCGCCGAACTACCGCTGGTCTGAGTTCCGGCCCGGTGGTCAGGGATTTCCGGTTCGGCATCGGGCTGCGATCGATCTCCTCGGCGGACCGACTGCGCGACAGGGTGCGGCGGTTCAGCGACCTCGGCTATGACGTGGTGCACTTCCCCGACCACCTCGGAGCGCCCGCGCCATTCCCGGCGATGGTGGCTGCCGCCGGCGCGGCCGCTGACATCCGGGTCGGCACCTACGTCCTCAACGCCGCCTTCTACAAGCCGGCACTGCTGGCCCGCGACGCACTCGACACCGATCTGATCTCCGGCGGACGACTGGAACTGGGACTGGGAACGGGCTACGTCCGCGAGGAGTTCGAGGCCGCTGAGATTCCCTATCCGACTGCCGCCGAACGTGTTTCACACTTGCGACATACCGTGCAACACCTACGGCACGTCGCACCGGAAATCCCGCTGCTGATCGCCGGCAACGGCGACCGGGTACTCACGATCGCCGCCCAGCATGCCGATATCGTCGGCCTCAGCGGCGGCGTCCCCGAACCCGGCGCCGATGACCCACTGGCGGAACGGATCACGTTCCTGCGATCGGCTGCCGGGGAGCGATTCGACGCTATCGAACTGAACATGGCGATCACCGCCGTACCCACCGAATCCTCCGGACTGCCGGACCTCACCCTCACCCGGGCCTACGCGCCGAACGCCACCGACGAACAGTTGCTCGCGCTCCCCAGCGTCCTGAGCGGATCACCACAGCAGATCGCCGACAGGCTGACCGCGCAGCGCGAGCGCTACGGGCTCACCTACTTCACCGTGCAGGATTATCACGGCAGGTACTTCGCGGACGTGGTCGCTGCGCTGCGCTGAGCATTCGGCCGGGGGGTAAGCTGCCTGCGGTCCGCCCTCGTAGCTCAGGGGATAGAGCACGGCTCTCCTAAAGCCGGTGTCGCATGTTCGAATCATGCCGGGGGCACGTCAGAGGCGCATCACCCGCGACAGCACCGATGTGGGCTAACTTGGGCCCACCATGTCTGAGCACACCGACACCGCGATGACCCGTCAATGCCGGGTCTGCCACGCGACGGTGCCGTCGGGCGAGTTCTGCGGCGACTGCGGCGCCGACGCCGCCGCCCGACCCCGGAGCCTTCGGCAGGTGTTGCGTCCGGCGACCTTCGCCGTGGCCCCGCGTCAGCGGGTCGGCTGGCCGCTGGTCACCAGCACGATGTTCCCGCACCTCAGCGACCGGTACCGCGGGCCGTTCCGGCTCGGACTCCTTCTCGTGCTGGCCATGCTGGTGACGTTCTCCCTGCTGCGACTGCTGGGACCGCTGATCACGGTCATCTCGCTGGGACTGCCGTTGCTTTTTCTGCTCTACGTGTGGCGATCCGGTGCGTTCCGGGACATCTCCGCGCCCGCTCTGGCGATCTCGTCGACCCTGGGCGCCGGTTTCGGCGCAGCGTGGTGGCTCTGGACCGGCAATCTCGTCGCGGGCGCCTACGGGGTTCCCCTGGGCGCCGGGTCCCAACTGTTGCATACCCTCGGTATTGGACTGGCGACCACCATGGTCGGTGCGTTCCTGATGGTGCTGCCCGCGGTGGTGGTGCGGGTGATGCGCCTTCCCGCGCGGGAGTCGCTGGACGGCTTCCTCATCGGCGCACTCGGCGCGCTGTTCTACAGCGCCGCCGGGACCATGGCCTGGCTGGCACCGCAGTTCACCGTGGGGCTGCTCGACACCTTCGGTCCCTGGCGCCTACTCGAGGAGGCATTCCTCTACGGCCTGGTCGATCCGCTGACCGCGGCGGCGGCAGGCGGCATGGTCGGCATCGCGCTGTGGTTTCGACCCGTTGCCCGCGGCGAGAACACACCTCGGCATCCCCGTGCGGTGCTGTGGGTCTACGCCGGGGCCTGCATCGGGGTCTATCTGGCGGTGTACATCGTGGACACCGCCGAGTTGCCCAGGCCGTGGGAAATGAGCGCGAATGTCGTTTTCACGGCACTGATCATGGTGCTGCTGCGGGCAGGCATCCAATCGGCACTTCTACACGAGACCCCCGACCCCTCGACGGGCCGTCCAGTCCGGTGCGGACG
>SYAB01000465.1 GCA_005787665.1 Actinomycetota bacterium | reverse complement strand
GGCCGAGATATGTACACGGCCCACCCGCCCGCCAGCACGATCAAGACTCTGCTGGCGCTGACCGCACTCGATGAGATCAACCTGGACGCCACGATGGTCGCCACCCCGGCCGAGGCAGACGTCGAGTGCAACTGCGCCGGCGTCATGGCAGGTCGGTCATATACGGCACACCAACTCCTTGAAGGCAGCCTGCTGGTGTCCGGCACTGATGCTGCCAACGCCCTCGCGGCGATGCTGGGCGGGTTCGGCCCGGCACTGGCCAAGATGAACACCAAAGCCGCCGCCGTCGGCGCCACCAACACCTATGCCACCAGCCCGTCGGGACTGGTCGGGCCCGAGGGCGCCGGTTGGACGACCCCCCATGATCTGGCGGTGATCTTCCGAGCCGCGCTGGCCAATCCGGTATTTGCGCAGATCACCGGCCAGCCAACAGCGGTGTTTCCCACCGATACCGGCCTACGGTCGCTGCTCAACCAGAACGAGTTGCTCGCCCGCTATCCCGGCGCGATCGGGGGCAAGACGGGCTTCACCAACGCGGCTCGTAAGACATTCGTCGGCGCGGCCCAGCGCGACGGCAGGCGCCTGGTCATCGCGATGATGTACGGCCTGGTCCGTGAAGGCGGACCGACCTATTGGGATCAGGCGCGCACGCTGCTGGATTGGGGTTTCGCGCAGAGTCCAACCCAGAGCGTCGCGACGCTGTAAATCCAACCCAGAGCGTCGCGACGCAGTAGAGCTTGCCGGTGGACTCGCCGCCGGGCGCGCGACCTAGCCCCGGAAGCCCGGAAGGCCGGCCTCGGCCGGGGTAAGCGGCTCATTGAAGCCCTCGACGGGTGTCGGGGTGAATGCGTCGGCGCCTCCGCTGGACTCCGCCGGCATGGCCCCGCCGGAAGCCTCGGCCGGAGCGGTGATGACCTCCGATTCCGACTGCCCGATGACCGTGGGCTCGACCGGATTGCCCTGTAGCGGAATGGTTCCCGGCACCCAGGCGAGGATGTCGCGGACGCCGTCGTTGTAGACCACGCTGTTGGGTACGTCGCCGATCACGTCGAAGTAGAGCATGCCGGTCGTGCGGCCACCCGGGGCAAGTTGGGCGGCGCTGATGCCGCCGGGCGCGTAGACGATCGCGGGGTTGCCGTCGCCGCTCTCGGCGCGGGTGTAGAAACGGTCGATGTTGGGGTTGACTGCGTTTCCGAACGCCTGCACGGTCAAGGTGGCTTCGTACAGCGTGCCGGCATGTCCCACCGGGGCGGTGCTGGGTCCGAAGTTGGTTACCGTGTAGCCGATCATCGGAACGGCGGGCCGGTAGTTGATCCGCATCTGCTCGCCGAAGATCTTGATGTTGTCGGTCGCCGACGCGGGTGCGGCAGTGATCGTGCCGATTCCGAGTGTGAGCGCCGTAGCAGCGACAGCCCCGGCGTATTTTGCGATCTTCACCTTGGTTTCCTCTCGTCTGCGGGAAGTGTATCCCCGCAACCGATCAGAGACCACTTAGAACCCGGATCGCGTCCTTGCCCGGCTAGCGTGGCCCACGATGTCTGTCCTGTCGCGGTGGGTGAGCCGTGCCGCCGGTATTGCCGCGGCTTCCCTGGTCATGTCCTTCACCCCGGTGCCTGCCGTCGCCGAGCCGGACGGCCAGTCCGCCGCCGCCGTCGCCGTGCCGGCCGGCCCGGCCCGGGCCTGGCTGGTCGCCGACATGATCAGTGGCCGAATTCTTGGCGGTAACGATCCCTATGGTCGGTACGCACCGGCTAGCACCATCAAAGCGCTGCTGGCAATGGTGGTGCTGGATCAGGTCAATCCGGATGCCGCCGTTCAGGCGACGCCGTCGAGCACCGATGTCGAGTGTTCGTGCGTAGGACTGGTGCCGGGCGCCACCTACACCACCCGCCAGTTACTGGACGCACTGATGATGGTGTCCGGCAATGACGCCGCGAACCTGCTCGGCGAGATGCTGGGCGGTCCCCAGGCTGCGGTGGCGAAGATGAACGCCAAGGCCGCGCTCCTCGGAGCGGTCAACACCCGGGCCGGGTCGCCGTCGGGCCTGGACGGCCCGGGCTGGGAATCGGTTACCACCGCGCAAGACCTGGCGGTGATCTACCGCGCGGCGCTGACCTACCCGTTGCTCGTCCAGATCCTGCATCAGTCCACCGCACTGTTCCCGGACGGCGCAGGTGGGCTGAAGACGATCGCGAGTCGCGACCGGCTGTTGCCGAGTTACCCCGGCTACATCGGTGGTAAAACCGGCTACACCAATCTTGCCCAGGAGACCTACGTTGCGATCGCACAGCGCGACGGACGCCGGCTGATCGCCGTGCTGCTCTACGGCACGGACGAACTCTGGGACCAGGGTCGCGCGCTGTTGGACTGGGGATTCACGCAGTAACCGGGGGTTTACGCAGAAACTGGGGGTCCACGCAGTGACTGGGGGTTCACCAGATATGGCTAGTAGACCCGGCCGCGCAGCACCACCCGGTCAGGCCGGGCCAGCACTGCCGCGCCGGACCGCGGATCGTCGGTGAAGCACAGCAGGTCGGCCGGCGCGCCGTCGACGAGTGCCGGTCTACCCAACCACCGGCGGGCATCCCAGCAGGCCGCGCCCAACGCCTCGGTCGGGGTCATCCCGATGCCCGTGAGAGCCTCCACCTCCTTGGCGATCAGGCCGTGGGCCATCGTGCCGCCGGCATCGCTGCCTGCGTAGATGGGCACGCCGGCTTCGCGGGCGGCTCCAATCCGCTGCCGACATCGGGCGTAGAGATCCCGCATATGCGACGCATAGACCGGGTATCGCGTTGCGGCGTCGGCGAATTCGGGAAAATTCTCGATATTGATCAGCGTGGGCACCAGTGCCGTGCCATGCACAGCCATCATCGCGACGGTGTCCTCGGTCAGACCGGTGCCGTGTTCGATGCAGTCGATGCCGGATTTAATCAGCCCGGGCAGTGCGTCCTCCCCGAAGACATGCGCGGTCACCCGTACACCCTCGGCATGGGCGGCGGCGACGGCGGCGGTCAATACGTCGTCAGACCACAGCGGCGCCAGGTCGCCGACGGACCGGTCGATCCAGTCGCCGACGAGT
>SYAB01000464.1 GCA_005787665.1 Actinomycetota bacterium | reverse complement strand
GTTCGGGACCTTCGTCGCCGGCGACGACGCCATCACCGGCGGCGGAGTTCGCGGTCCACAGATGCCGTTCGAGAACGTCTTCCTGCACGGACTGATCCGCGACGAGCACGGCCGCAAGATGAGCAAGTCCCGGGGCAACGGCGTCGATCCGTTGGACTGGGTCGAGTTGTTCGGCGCCGACGCGTTGCGCTTCACCCTCGCCCGTGGTGCGAGCCCGGGCGGCGACCTGTCCATCGGCGAGGATCACGCGCGCGCCTCCCGCAACTTCGCGACGAAGCTGTTCAACGCCACCCGGTTCGCGCTGATGAACGGGGCCGCACCGGCCGCACTGCCCGCTGTGGCCGAGTTGACCGATGCCGACCGGTGGATCCTGGGCCGTACCGAGCAGGTCCGCGCCGATGTGGATTCGGCCCTGGAGGCCTACGAGTTCAGCCGGGCCTGTGAGGCGCTCTACCATTTCGCCTGGGACGAGTTCTGCGACTGGTACCTGGAACTGGCGAAGGTGCAGATCGCCGGCGGCGCTGTGCACACCACCGCGGTGCTCGCCGGGGTGCTCGACACTCTCCTCACGCTGCTGCACCCGGTCATGCCCTTCGTCACCGAGGTGTTGTGGCGATCGCTGACCGGAGCCGAGTCCCTGGTGATCGCCGACTGGCCGAAGGCGTCCGGTATCGCGCCGGATGACGTTGCTGCGCAACGGATCTCCGATCTGCAGAAGCTCGTCACCGAGGTTCGCCGGTTCCGCAGCGATCAGGGTCTGGCGGATCGCCAGAAGGTGCCGGCCAGAGTCGGGGGTATCGCGGCGGCCGGCCTGTCCGAGCAGCTCGACGCCGTGGGCGCGCTCACCTGGCTGACCGACCCGGGCCCGGACTTCCATCCCACTGCCCAGGTCGAGGTGCGGTTGTCCGGCGGCACCGTCGGCGTCGAACTGGACACCTCCGGGACCGTCGACCTGGAGGCTGAGCGGCGCCGGCTGGAGAAGGATCTGGCCGCGGCGCAGAAGGAACTCGCCGCGACGTCGGCGAAGCTGGGCAACGAGGCCTTCCTGGCGAAGGCGCCCGCCGACGTCGTCGACAAGATCCGTGCCCGCCAGCAGCTGGCACGCGAGGAGACCGACCGGATCACCGCCCGCCTGGCTGCCTTTGCATGACGGATCCCACCCCCGACGAGATCGCCGCGCTGCTGCAGGTCGAGCATCTGCTCAACCAGCGCTGGCCGGAGACCAGGCTGGAGCCGGGCACCGTCCGCATGCAGGCGCTGATGGAGATGCTCGGCTCCCCGCAGCGCAGCTATCCGTGCATCCACGTCGGCGGAACCAACGGGAAGACCTCGGTGGCCCGGATGATCGACGCCCTGCTGACCGCCTTCGGCCAGCGGACCGGGCGGACCACCAGCCCGCACCTGCAGTCGGTGGTCGAGCGCATCGCGATCGACGGCCGCCCGATCAGCCCGGCCCGCTACGTCGAGACCTACCGCGAGATCGAGCCCTTCGTCCAGATGGTCGACGCCCGCTCGCAGGCCGGCGACTGGGGACCGGCCGGCCCGCCGATGAGCAAGTTCGAGGTCCTCACCGCACTCGCCTTCGCGGCCTTCGCCGACGCCCCGGTGGACATCGCCGTCGTCGAGGTCGGAATGGGGGGGCGTTGGGACGCGACCAACGTGATCGACGCCCCCGTCGTGGTGATCACGCCGATCGGGATCGACCACACCGACTATCTCGGGGACAGTCTCGCCGAGATCGCCGGGGAGAAGGCCGGCATCATCGGGCCGCCGCGCGGCGAACTGGTCCCGATCGACACCGTCGCGGTGCTCGGTAAGCAACCCCCCGAAGCCATGGAGGTGCTGCTGGATCGGGCCGTGCGCACCGATGCCGCGGTGGCCCGGCAGGATTCGGAGTTCGCCGTGCTGGATCGCCAGATCGCGGTGGGCGGTCAGTTGCTGACGCTCCAGGGCTTGGGCGGGGTCTACCCGGACGTCTTCCTGCCGCTGCACGGTCAGCATCAGGCCGATAACGCTGCGCTGGCGCTGGCCGCCGTCGAGGCGTTCTTCGGGGCGGGGGCCCAGCGCCGCCTGGACATCGACCGCGTGCGCGAGGGCTTCGCCGCCGCGCGCAGTCCCGGCCGGCTGGAGCGGATGCGCAGCGCGCCGGCGGTGCTCATCGACGCCGCGCACAACCCGGCCGGTGCGACCGCACTGGCCTCGACGTTGACGACCGAGTTCGATTTCCGTTTCCTGGTGGGTGTGCTCAGCGTTCTCGCCGATAAGGACGTCACCGGCATCCTGTCCGCCCTCGAGGGGGCCTTCGACATCGTGGTGGTGACCGACAACGGGTCCCCGCGGGCGCTGGACGTCGACGCCCTGGCCTTGCGGGCAGAGGAGGTCTACGGCCCCGAACGTGTGGTGCGCGCGGCCACCCTGCCCGATGCCGTCGAGACGGCCATTGCGCTGGCCGAGGAAGCCGGTGAGGGTTTCTCGGGATCCGGCATCGTGATCACCGGTTCGGTCGTGACCGCGGGTGCGGCCCGCACGCTGTTCGGTAAGGATCCCGCATGACATCGCATGCCCAACAGCCTGGCCCGTGGAAGAGCTTCCGCGGGGTGATGGCAGGCACCCTGATCCTGGAGATCATCACCGTGCTGCTGGCTCTTCCGGTCGTCGCGAACCTCGGCGACGGGTTGACTGCGTGGTCGACGGCTTACCTCGTCGGCTTTGCGGTGCTGCTCGGTCTGCTGGCCGGGATGCAGGGCCGACCGTGGGCGATCTGGGCGAACCTCGGGGCTCAGCTGCTGTTGATCGCAGGCTTTCTGCTCTCCCCGGCCGTCGGCTTCGTCGGGGTGCTGTTCGCCTTGGTCTGGGGTGTGATCGCCTATCTGCGCGGCGAGATGCTTCGTCGCGAGCGGCTCGGGCTGCTACCCGGACAGCAACAACCCCCGGACTGACCGGTACGCTTCGGCGCGTGACTGAGCGGACTCTGGTACTGATCAAACCCGACGGCGTACAGCGGCGGGTGATCGGCGAGATCATCAGCCGGATCGAGCGCAAGGGGCTCACCGTCGCCGCGCTCGAACTCAAGGCCGTCGATGACGAGGTGGCCCGCGCCCACTACGCCGAACACGCGGATAAGCCGTTCTTCGGTTCGCTGGTGGAGTTCATCACCTCCGGGCCGGTGGTCGCCGCGGTTGTCGAGGGCCCACGTGCCATCGCGGCGTGGCGCCAGCTGGCGGGCGGAACCGACCCGGTCGAGAAGGCCACCCCGGGCACCATCCGGGGGGATTTCGGGTTGGAGACGCAGTTCAATCTGGTGCACGGCTCGGACTCGGCGGAGTCCGCGGCCCGCGAGATCGCCCTGTGGTTTCCGGGCTGGGGTTCTCCCGGTCGGGACTGACCGCGGGGGACACACCGGTCCGCGCACCCCGACCGGTGTGGGATACTGACCCAGGACGGTCGGCAACGGCGGTCCGAGAATGAGACTTCACGACGTGCGCGACCATCGCAATCGGCGAGAGCCCGCGGTGCGGCGCGGACCGTTCGCAGCCGTCATTCAGCCAGGCACTGACGGGTTCACCCGAACCCTTAGGAGCACGACCATAGACGCGCCCGGGTTTCGGCCCGGGCCCCAGCAGTAGCCCTCGCGCGGCCGCGTCCCCAGGACGCGCCCGGGGGCTTGAGGAGGCTACGTGGCCGATGATGACGTCAACCAGGACCTGCCCGCCACTGTGCAGTGGCCGGTGCCGCCGGCCGATCCCCTTGCGCCGGTCGAGTTGCCCGAACGGTTGAGGGTCCACACCCTGGCCAGGGTGCTCGGTACCACCAGCAAGCGGGTGCTCGACGCACTCAACGGCATCGACGGCCGCGCCCGAAGCGCACAGTCCAGTGTCGACCAGGCCGAGGCGATGCGGGTGCGTGAGGTGCTTGCCGCCGAACCGGCGCCGGCCGACACGGCGACTATCGCCGACGACGAACCGGAATCCAGGCTCATTCTTGAGACGCCCGAGGCCGACACGCCGACCTATATGCCGTTGTTCGTGGCACCCCAACCGGTGGTGGCCCCGGCCGCGCCGGACGGCGAGGACGATGACGGCACGGATGACGACGCCGATGAGGATGTCGACGAGGACGCCACTGAAGCCGACTCCGAAGCCGACTCCGATGAGCGACCGGCCACTCGGCGCCGCCGCAGGGGCCGTCGCGGCCGTGGCCGTGGCCGTGGTGAGCAGGGTGGTCCGGACGGCGAGGAGGCCGGCGCTGACGCCGACGCCGCCGACGCCGAGGATGACGAGGACGCCGAGGACGGCGAAGCGGGCGAGGACGATGAGGAGGCCGGCTCCGAGGGCGGCACCCGCCGCCGTCGCCGCCGTCGCCGCCGCCGGTCCGGTTCCGGGGCGGGTGCCGACGCGGAGACCTCCTCCGACGACCCGCCGAACACCGTCGTCCACGAGCGTGCCCCGCGGGAGAAGGCGTCCCGGTCGGGGTCCAACGAGATCCAGGGCATCAGCGGATCGACCCGACTGGAGGCCAAGCGCCAGCGCCGCCGTGACGGTCGGGACGCCGGTCGCCGTCGGCCGCCGATCCTGACCGAAGCCGAATTCCTGGCCCGTCGCGAAGCCGTCGACCGGGTCATGGTGGTGCGCGACAAGGTTCGTACCGAACCGCCGCACGAGGGCGCGCTCTACACCCAGATCGCCGTGCTCGAGGATGGCATCGTCGTCGAGCATTTCGTCACCTCCGCGGGCTCGGCCTCGCTGGTCGGCAACATCTACCTCGGCAT
>SYAB01000463.1 GCA_005787665.1 Actinomycetota bacterium | reverse complement strand
GCGGCCGGCGCAACCACGGCCAGGGGTACAGCGCGACCACGTCCAGGCGAGCGGCCCGGGATCGCCAGCCGGGGACCGGCGCGAACGTCACCGCCAACCGCTTGCCGTGCAGCACGGCCACCGGATTCCCCCGCCAGAGGTGCACCTCGCGGCGCGTCGAGAGGTCGGCGAGACACTGCGCGAGGAAGAGCAGCCGGTTCTCCGAGAGTCGCAACCCGCGCAGCAGTGGTTCGTCGAAGACGAAGACCACCGGAAGGTCCGGGTGGGCGGCCGCGGCCGGATCGCGGTCACCGAGACTCTCCGCGGTGATCCAGACGGCCTCGGGCTCCCCCGACCGAAGCGGACCGACCGGCCCCGCCGTCGCGGCGAGGTCCTCGTCCCGCCGCAGGCGGGGATCGGGCAGCGCCAACGGTTCGGGTTCCCGGGCCGCGGGCCAGTCCGCGATCGGACACCTGCGCTCCAGCGGGCACGTCGCGCACAGCCCCGGGGCCCGCTTCTCCACCTGCCAGCGGGAGAACCCGTAGGCCTTTCCGGTGAGCGCACCGACGGACCACTGCCACCCCAGGCGGTTCGCCGCGCGGGAGCCGTCCAGCAGGTGCCGGTACATCAGGTCCTCGCCGTCCCGCCAGCCCAACCCGGCCCGGACCGCCCAGTGCGAGGCGAGCCACATCCTGGTCTGGTTGGTCAGCCAACCGCTGGTCACCAACTCCGACCAGGTGGACGCCAGACATGACGCCGAGGAGGCCCAGGGATTGTCAGGATGGTCGGCGGCACTGCGCTCGGTGACGCCGAACCTCAGGGAGGCGCGAGACGCGGTTCCCACCCTCGCGTACAGGTGTCGGGCGTACTCCTGCCACAGCAACTCGTCGCGGAACTTCCGCACATCCTCGGCCGGGCCACCGCCCACGTGATCCCACACCTCCCCCAGACTCAGCAGTCCGTGCCGGATGTAGGGCGACAAGCGGGATGAGCCCCGCGACGACGACGGCCAGACGTTGTTTCGCCTGCGGGCGTACCCCCGGACGTCGTAGGCCTGCAGGGCCGCATCGGCGGCGCACTGACCGCCGGGCATGGGCGTCGGTACCGAGGATGGCGCCGGCTCGCATAGATCGCCGAGGTGGTCAGAGAGCCAGCGCCGCAGACCGTCCGCCCCAACCGGCGGATCGGCCAGGAGCCGCGGATCCGTGGCACCACCGCCGCGGTCGACTCCCATATCGCCCAATGTATGCTTCCCGCATAGGTTTTCACCATCATGACCCGGCCGACGATGCAGCGGAGGGGGCGGCGGCGCTGGCCGGCTATCCGGTGCATCCACCGGAGCTGCCCGGGCCTGTGGTGTTCGACCAACGATGGAGCGATCTCACCTTCGTCCACTGGCCGGTGCAGCCCGCTGACGTGGCGCACCTCTTTCCCGCGGGAACCCGGCCGGATGTCTTCGCCGATGGCATGACCTACGTCGCATTGGTGCCATTCGTGATGAGCAAGATCCGATTGGGGGCCTCGCCGCCGGTTCCCTATTTCGGGTCCTTCCTGGAAACCAACATCCGGCTGTACTCGATCGATGACGGCGGGCGCCACGGCGTGCTCTTCCGTTCGCTGGAAACCAGCCGACTCGCGGTGGTGCCGCTGACCCGCCTCGGATTGGGCATGCCCTACACCTGGGCGCGGATGCGATTGGCCCGCAACGGCGACACCCTCACCTACCAGAGCCTGCGGCGCTGGCCGCGGCGCGGACTGCGCAGCCGACTCACCGTCGCCGTCGGCGAGGTCGTCGAACCCACGGATCTGGAGGTCTGGCTCACCGCCCGATGGGGGGCCCACACCCGCGCGGCGGGCCGTACCTGGTGGGTACCCAACGAACACGGCCCATGGCCCTTGCGAGCCGCCGAAGTCCTCGACCTCGACGACGATCTGCTGGCGGCCAGCGGAGTGCGACCCTGCGGTGAGCGGCTTCGCGCGCTGTACTCCCCCGGTGTGCGGACCCGCTTCGGCCGGCCCCTCGCCATCGGCTCGGCCAGGCCCTCCCGCTAGGCGCTCCCCGCCAGGAAGTCCACGATGACGCGGGCCAGTTCCTCCCCCCGCTGCTCCTGGACGAAGTGCCCGGCCCCGACGATGGTGGGGTGGCTCATGCCGCGCGCACCCGGGACATGGCCCTGGAAGATCTCAGCCCATCCGCGAGTCGACGGGTCGCCGTCGGAATAGGCGGTCAGGAAGGGCTTCTCCCACTCCCCCAGAGCGGTCATCGTCGCTCGCCCGATCGCCGCGCCCGGGTCGTTACGGGTCAGCGGAATCAGCGCGGTCAGTTGCCGCAGGCCCGCCTTGTACCGGCGGTCGGGAAAGGGCGCGTCGTACCCGTCGAGGACTTCGGCGCTGAGCGGACCGGCGACGGCCTCTAGAAACATGCTCGGCGTGATGTCACGCGCCCGCTGGTACAGCGCGATGTAATCCAGCAGGGTTTCCTGCAGGCACACCCTGTCGTTGCCGAGGCCGTGGTGAGCCCAGGTCAGTCTGCCGGCCAATCCGGGGTCACAGGTGTGCAGGATGGTGTTGCTCACCACTACCCCGGAGAACAGGCCCGGCTCGCGGGCCAACACGCTCAATCCGATCGGGCCGCCCCAGTCCTGGGCCACCAACGTGATGTCGGAGATCCCGAGACCGACCAGCAGATCGTGCGTCCACGCCACGTGCCGGGCGAAGGTGTAGTCGGTGGGATCGGCGGGCTTGTCGGAGCGGCCGAAGCCGATGTTGTCCGGCGCGATGACCCGCAGTCCGGCGGCGGTCAGGTAGGCGATGACCCGCCGATACAGGAAACTCCAGGTGGGCTGACCGTGCAAGAGCAGCACGACCTGGCCATCGGGCGGCCCGGCGTCGACATAGTGCATGCGCAGTGCGGGAAGTCCGCGGCTCACGACGTCGCGGTAGCGGGGTTCCCACCCGTAGTCAGGCAGACCATCGAAGCGTTCGTCGGGGGTCCGCAGCACGCCGCCGGTCACACCGGCACCGGCTCAGGAGACTGTCACGTGGATGTGGTCGAAATGGGCCGCGACCCGCCACATCGTGTAGGAGACACCGAAGCGTCCCGCCTGACTCTGGATGTCGGCGTTGATCATGTCGCCCAGAGCCATGTCGTTGACCATGATGTCGATCGCACGCCCACTC
>SYAB01000048.1 GCA_005787665.1 Actinomycetota bacterium | reverse complement strand
TGGGGTGCTGGATGCCGAACAGTTCGGTGATGCGGGTCTTCATGCGCGTCCTTTCCGTGGTGGTGGTTGTGGGTCAGGGTTGTGGGTCAGGCTCGTACTGCACGTCCTACGGCACGAGGATGCGCAACGCGCCGGGCACCGCCGAGATCGTGGCCGGCAGCGGGCAGACGTAGTCGCCGTCGGCATAGGCGTTGATCCCGGGGGATTCGACGCGGACGGTGCGGGCGCGTTCGGTGCTGACATCGGCCAGGGTGGTGTGGGTGCCCTTGAAGACCGTCGGGAAGAGGCGGATCAGCTTGGCTCGGGACGCGGTGTGCACCATCGTGACGTCCAGCAGACCGTCGGAGTGGTCGGCGTCCGGGCAGATCCGCATTCCGCCGCCGTAACTTCGGGTGTTTCCGAACGCCGCCAGGGTGAGGTCGGTGCAGATCTCGCGCTCGCCGTCGAAAACCAGTCGGAAGGGCAGTAGCCGCAATCTCGACAACTCGGCCACGATCGCCAGGTTGTAGCGCATCCGGCCGTGCGGCCAACGCATCCGGTTGACCCGATCGCTGACCAGGGAGTCGAATCCGGTCGCGGCGACGGTGCCGAACCAGGTGCTGGTGCCGTCGGCGCCGTCGATGTGGCCAAGGTCAACGGTCTCGGTGCGGCCGGCGGCAATGACCTCGACGGCATCGGCCGGGTCGCCGGTCGGGATCGCGTACTCACGGGCGTGGTCGTTACCGGTGCCGGCCGGCACGATCCCGAGGGGGATGTCGCCGCCCGCCAGCACCTGCAGGGCGAGGCGGATGATCCCGTCGCCCCCGACGACGACGAAGGCGTCGGTGCCCTCGGTGATCGCGGACTCGGCCAATTCGCGGGCGTGAGCGGGGTCGCGCCCGACGATCTGCACGACGTCGATCCCGAGTTCCTGGAAGCGCGCCACGGCCCGTTCGGCGGCATGCGGCGCATTGCCGTGTCCCGCCATCGGGTTGGTCAGCACGGTGACCCTGCTGATGGCGCGTTCGATCACGGAATCAGCTTGCCGGGGTTGAGGATTCCGACCGGATCCAGGGTCTGCTTCACCGCGCGCAGCACCCGCACGCCGAGGTCACCGACCTCCGCGTCCATCCACCGGCGATGATCCGCGCCGACGGCGTGGTGGTGGGTGATGGTGCCGCCGTTGGACATGATCGCCTCGCAGGCTGCGGTCTTGGCGGCCAGCCACTGCGCGGCCGCATCACCGCGTTGGCCGGCGACGACGGTGAAATACAACGAGGCGCCGGTCGGGTAGACGTGCGAAATGTGGCACATCACCAGAGCCGGCGTCCCGCTGTCGGCCAGTGCCGCGGTCAGTGCCGCGGTCACCGCCGCCTTGAGGGTGGGGATGTTGGACCACGGCGTCGCGGTCTCGAGTGTCTCGCACAGCGCACCTGCGGCGAGCAATGAATCCCGAAGGTAGGGGGCGTTGTAGCGACCGTGCTCCCAGGCCTTGGCGGGCGCTTCGCCCAGCGATGTGCCGCCGTGCGCCGCGAGGAGGGCGCGTGTCTCGGCGTGCCGGCTCTCGGTGTGCGCGGCGGTGCCCTCGAAGACGCTGATCGCCAGACAGCCACCGGTGACGGTCTGTTCGCCGATGGTGTCGGTGGTGGCCAGGTTGACCCCGGTCTCGGCCTCGTCGGACAGGCGCAGCACGGTCGGCCCGGTACCTGTCTGCGTCACCGCCCGCAGGGCGTCGGTGCCGGTGGCGAAATCGGGGAAGGACCACGCCTCGTAGCGGACGCTGGCAGGTACTGGATGCACGCGCAGGCGCACCCGGGTGATGACACCCAGAACGCCCTCGGAACCGGAGAACAGTTCGCGCAGATCAGGTCCGGCGGCCGAGGCGGGGGCGCGGCCGAGGTCGAGGACGCCGACCGGGGTGATGACGCGCATGCCGCGCACCATCTCGGTGAAGCGGCCGTAGCCGGCGGAGTCCTGCCCGGATGACCGGGTGGCGGCGAATCCCCCGATGCTCGCGAACAGGAAACTCTGCGGAAAGTGGCCCAGGGAGAATCCGCGCTCGCCCAGCAGGCGTTCGGCCTCGGGCCCGCTGACCCCGGCACCCAATTCGGCTTCGCCGGAGACCTCGTCGAGCCAGTGCAGGGCGTCGAGGCGGCGCAGATCGAGGGTGATCACAGCGCCGAAATCGCCGCGGATGGGATCCAGTCCGCCGACCACACTGGTCCCGCCGCCGAAGGGCACCAGCGCGATCCGGTTACGGGAGCAGTAGTCCAGCACCGCCGCCACGTCGTCCTCGTCGCCGGGAAACACCACCGCGTCCGGGGCGTCCTGGTGAATCTGCCTGCGCCGCAGCAGGTCCAGGGTGGACTTGCCGCCGGCGTGCAGCAACCGGTCGCGGTCCGAGGTGCGAAGGAATTCCTCGCCGACGATCGCGGCGAGGCCCTCGCGGTGATCCGGGGCCAGGGCCGACGGTGTGAGCGCCACCTCCTCGGCGGCCGGTCCGGCGATCTCCGGTCCGGTCACGCTGAGCGCCTGCTCGAGCAGGGACCGGATCCCGGCGGACAGCGGCTTGGCGAGCGTGGGGTCTCCCCAGGCGTTCCAGGCCATCGGGGGAATCAGGTTTGACGCATCGGAGTCGGCCACGGGTTACAGTATTACAGATGTTGTCAATCAGTAACGCCGAGTCGGTGGAGGTCGGCGACCGGATTCTGGCCGCTGCGGCCAGTTGCGTGGATGACTTCGGCGTCCAGCGCGTCACCATGGCCGAGATCGCCCGCCGGGCAGGGGTGAGCCGGCCGACGGTATACCGACGCTGGCCCGATACCCGGGCGATTCTGGCCTCGCTGCTGACCGACCGGGTGACCGGGGCATGGCAGGCGGTGCCGGTCCGCGGCGACGGCCGGGAGGCGCTGGTGGACCGGATCGTCGCGGCCGTCCGGAGGGTGCGGGAGGACGATGTCGTCCTGACCGTGCTGCGGTCGGCTCCGGAACTGGCGATGGTCTATATCACCGACCGACTGGGTACCAGCCAGCAGATCCTCATTGATCTGGTGTCCGACGCGCTACGCCAGGCGCAGTCGTCCGGCAGTGTCCGGCCGGGCGATCCCCGGCAACTGGCCGCCATGGTGCTGCTGATCACCCAGTCGGTCATCCAATCCGGTCAGATCGTCGAACCGATCCTCGGTCCGGATGCCCTGAGCCGCGAACTCGCCCACACACTGAACGGATACCTGCACCCATGAGCACAGCATTGAACGCGTCCCGCCGAACCGCCGATCTCGCGGCGCTGGCGGCCGGCGGACCCGTCGACGTCGTCGTCGTCGGTGGCGGAATCACCGGCACCGGAATCGCACTCGACGCCGCCAGTCGCGGGCTGTCGGTGGTCCTGGTGGAGAAGCACGACCTGGCCTTCGGTACCAGCCGGTGGAGTTCCAAACTGGTCCATGGCGGTCTGCGCTACCTGGCCAGCGGTAACATCGGCATCGCTCGCCGCAGCGCGGCCGAACGCGGAATCCTGATGTCGCGCAACGCTCCTCACCTGGTCACGGCGATGCCGCAACTGGTTCCGCTGCTGCCGGCGATGAGCCGTAGGCAGCGGGCATTGGTGCGGGTGGGGTTTCTGGCCGGTGATGCGTTGCGGGCCATGGCCGGAACGCCGTCCTCGATTCTGCCGCGGCCGCGCCGGATCGGCGTCGCCGACGCGGTGGCGATGGCCCCGACGGTGCGCCGCGCGGGACTCGACGGAGCGCTGCTGGCCTACGACGGCCAGTTGATCGACGACGCCCGACTGGTGGTGGCGGTGGCGCGAACCGCCGCCCAGCATGGTGCGCGGATCCTGACCCGGGTCGAGGCGTCGGCAGCGACCGGGGACTCGGTGGGGTTGACCGACCAACTCACCGGGGAATCCATGGATCTGGCTGCGCGGGTGGTGATCAACGCGACGGGAGTCTGGGCCGCGGAGGTGGACCCGTCGATCAGGCTGCGGCCGAGTAGGGGTACCCATCTGGTGTTCGACGCGGCCGCTTTCGGCAATCCGACTGCAGCACTGACTATTCCGATCCCGGGGGAGCGCAACCGGTTCGTGTTCGCGATGCCCGAACAGCTGGGTCGGGTCTATCTCGGGCTCACCGACGAGGAGGCTCCGGGCCCGATCCCCGACGAGCCGGAGCCGACGGCACAGGAGGTCGCGTTCCTGCTCGACACCGTCAACACCGCACTGCAGACGGCGTTGACGACCGCCGACGTCACCGGCGCCTATGCCGGACTGCGTCCGCTCATCGACGTGGGCGAGGGCGAGGAGTCCCGAACCTCGGATCTGTCCCGCGACCACGCGGTGCTGGAGTCCGGGTCGGGGATGTTCAGCATCGTGGGCGGCAAGCTCACCGAATACCGCTATATGGCCGAGGATGTGCTCGACCGTGCGCTCGCGGCCCGGGGTCTGACCGCCGGGCCGTGCCGGACCCGGGACCTGCCGTTAGTCGGTGCTCCGTCGAATCCCGTTGCGGCCCAGCGCCCGACCGGTGAGATGCCGGCGTCCCTGATCGCGCGGTACGGGGCGGAGTCGAGCAACGTCCTCGCCGTTGCGCGCTGCGACCGGCCCACCGATCAGGTGGCAGCCGGGATCGACGTCACGCGCGCGGAGTTCGAGTATGCGGTGACCCATGAGGGCGCCCTGGACGTCGACGACATCCTGGACCGGCGCACCCGCATCGGTCTGGTCGCCGCCGACCGGGAGCGGGCCGTCGAGGCGGCGCGGGAGGTCCTCACCACCTCCGCTCACGGGGGAGGCGGGGGTTAGAGCGGGATGTTCTTGTGGCGTCCGCGGCGATTCGGCGCCTCGGCGAGCGCCTGGGTGAGCTTGCCGCGGGTGTGGGCAGGATCGATCTTCTCGTCGACCACGCCGATATCGATCGCGCTGTCCACCCCACCGGCGATGCGCTCGTGTTCGGCCGCCAGCTCCTCGTGCAGCGCCTCGCGCTCGTCATCGGGGGCTGCGGCGAGTTTTCTCTTGTGCAGGATCCCGACGGCGGCTTTGGCCCCCATGACGGCAACCTCGGCATCCGGCCACGCGAACACCTTGGTCGCACCCAGTGACCGGGAGTTCATCGCGATGTAGGCCCCGCCGTAGATCTTGCGGGTCACCAGGGTCACCCGGGGAACCGAGGACTCCCCGAAGGCGTGCAGCAGCTTCGCGCCGCGGCGCACCACGCCGCCCCATTCCTGATCGACGCCGGGCAGGTAGCCGGGCACGTCGACGATCACCACCAGCGGGATGCCGAAGGCGTTGCACAGCCGCACGAAGCGGGCTGCCTTCTCGGCGCTCTCGGAGTTCAGGCAGCCGCCCAGCCGCAGCGGGTTGTTGGCCAGGACGCCGACGGTGCGTCCGGCGAGGCGGCCCAGCCCGACCACCATGGAGGGGGCCCACTTGGCCTGGAACTCCTCGAACGAGGTGACCTCACCGTCGTGGTCGAGGAGCGCCTCGACGATCGGGTGCACGTCATAGGCGCGGCGAGGGGACTCCGGCAACAACGCGTGCAGGTCGACTTCGGCCGCTTCGGCCTTGCTGCGGTCGAAATGGCCCTGCTGGCAGAAGAATCCGACCAGCCGTCGCCCGCGCGCGTAGGCGTCGAGTTCGTCATCGGCGACGATATGGCACACGCCGGATTTCTTGTGGTGGGTGTCCGGGCCGCCGAGGGACTCCATGTCGACGTCCTCGCCGGTGACGCTGCGAACGATATCGGGCCCGGTGACGAAGATGCGGCCCTCCGGGGCCATGATGACGACGTCGGTGAGCGCCGGTCCGTAGGCGGCGCCGCCGGCGGCGAAGCCCACCACGACGGAGATCTGGGGGATGTGCCCGGAGGCCCGGATCATGGCCTCGAAGACGAGGCCGACGGCATGCAGTGCGCGCACCCCCTCGGCCAACCGTGCGCCGCCGGAGTGCCAGATGCCCACGATCGGACTCTGCTCTTCGATGGCGAGGTCGTAGGCGTCGACGATGTGCTGGCAGCCCTCGACGCCCATGGCGCCGCCCATGACGGTGCCATCGGTGCAGAAGGCGATCGTCCGCACCCCGTTGACCGTGCCGGCCGCGGCCAGCAGGCCGGACCGGTCACGCTCGTGGAGTAGTTCCACGCTTCCGTCGTCGAAGAAGGTGCGAAGCCGCAGCAGCGGGTCGCGAGGGTCAAGCGATTCGCCGACCACCTCAGGGGCCATGATCGTCATACCTATCTCCTCGTTGCCGCGTCAGTACTTCCCGAAGGCGATGGCCACGTTGTGGCCACCGAACCCAAATGAGTTGTTCACCGCGTAGCGGTAATCCCCCTGCCGGGGTTCTCCGGCCACCACGTCCAAGTCGATCTCCGGATCGAGGTGGCGAAGGTTCAACGTGGGCGGGATGACCCCGTCCCGCAGGGCCATCACGGTGAGGATGGACTCCACCGCGCCGACCGCGCCGACCGAGTGACCGAGAGCCGACTTCGGCGCGTAGACCGCCGGGTAGTGCCCGCCCATCGCGGCGTTGATGGCCTTACCCTAGGCGACGTCGCCGACCTGGGTTCCGGTGGCGTGCGCCTTGATGTGGTCGATGTCGGAGGGCTGCAGACCGGCCAGTTGCACCGCCCGGGTGATCGCCTGGCTTGCCTGCTCGCCGTTGGGATCCGGTGCCACCATGTGGTACCCGTCGGAGGTGACCGAGGCGCCCATGATTCGGCCCAGGATGTTGGCGCC
>SYAB01000462.1 GCA_005787665.1 Actinomycetota bacterium | reverse complement strand
CCCTGGGGCGGCTCCACCATCACCGCCTACCGCACCTACGAGACCTGGGACTCCTACGTCGCCCGGGTCGGGCCGCAGATCGCGACGCTGTCGCTGCCGCACCTCTACGCGGTCGATGCGGACGGCAACCAGGTCGATCTCGGCCTGATCGCCGGCGCGGGGGATATCGTGGCGCCGCACACCGACGGGCAGTCCGCGCTGCTGACCGTGGTCTCGGTGGACTCCGGCGAGGACGGCGGCGGCTTCGCCGACAGCGTCGGCGCCCTGGTGTCCGCGACGGGTGGCGCGGTCTACATGACCCCCGAGTCCCTCTACGTGGCGTCCAACGAGGACCACTACACCGATTCGGGCTGGGGTACCGACACCCGCATCGACCGCTTCACCATCGCCGGCACCGACATCGGCTGGCAGGCCAGCGGTCTGGTCTCGGGCACGCTGATCAACCAGTTCGCCATGGACGAACGCGACGGCTACCTTCGAGTGGCGACTCACACAGGCGGATCGCAGCTCACCGATGGCACCTGGATCACCCGCAACGACAGCGGCGTCTACATCCTCGACACCGCCGGGGACACCCTCGACGAGGTCGGCCGGGTGACCGGCCTGGCACCGGGCGAGCAGCTCTACGCCGTCCGGTTCGTCGGCGACACCGCCTACCTGGTGACCTTCCTGCAGACCGATCCGCTGTTCGCGGTGGACCTCAGTGACCCGGCCGCCCCGGTTCTGCTCGGCGAGCTGATCGTGCCGGGATTCTCCAACTACCTGCAGCCGGTCGGCGACGGACTGCTGCTGGGCATCGGCCAGGAACGCGAGGCCGGGAGCTGGAACACCCACCTCCACGCCTCCCTGTTCGACGTCACCGACGGCACCAACCCGACTCAGATCGACCGGGAGTTCCTCGACCCGGGGTCCCAGTGGTCGTGGTCCGGAGCCCAGTTCGACCATCACGCGCTGCTCTACTCGGCGGAGGACGGTGTGCTGGTGGTGCCGGTCGCCGGCAGCGGCTACGACGCCCAGACCGGTTACCGCTACGACCAGTTCCTCAAGGTGCTCCGGGTCACCCCCACGGGGATCGAGGTCATCGGCGAGATCCACACCGACGAGCCCGTTCTGCGCACGGTGCGCATCGGCGACGTCCTCTATGCGGTGGGGGAAACCTCGGTGACGGCCTATCGGGTCAGCGATCTCACCGAGATCGGGTCGAGCCTCTAAACGGAGCCACGGCGAGTCAGCGCCGGCCGAGATCCTCGTCGAGGATCACCTTGGCCCGCTGCAGGTGGTCGACCGCCCTGGCCAGGTAATCCTGGTACACCGTCGCCTCTGCCGGATTGCGCCCGAGGGCGAAGCGCAGACACGCGTGGGTCGCGGTGTTCATATCGTCGATCATCCGCTGCAGTTCAGCGGTCAGGGCCGGGTCGGGGGTGGGTAGGTCGCGCTGCAGCCCGATCGCGTTGGCGTCGTGCAGATCCCGGCAGCCCGCCTGGACCGCCTCCTGGTCCTCGGCGGCCGACGCGTCCGAGACCCGCTGCAGGGCGTTCGCGGACCGGTCGAAGTGCTCCCCGGCCACCTCGGTCCACGCGCGCATGGCCGCCGCCGGATCCGTCGGTGCCGCAGTGCCGGCGGAGGTGGTCGGTGATGTCGCCCTCGGTGCCGGTTCCCGGCCTACGGGCGCGCAACCCCCGACCGCGGCGGCGATCACGATGGCCGCGGTGATCGGCAACCCGCGGGTGGTGGGCATGGGCCCACCGTAAGCTGTGGCGATCGACAAGCCGCACCGGAGGTGTACCCGTGGAACTGATCTCACCGGTGGACGCGATGTTCCTGCTCGGCGAATCCCGAGAGCACCCGATGCATGTCGGGGGCCTGCAGTTGTTCGAGCCGCCCGCCGGATCGGGCCCGGACTTCCTGCGCGACATCTATCAGGAGTTGATCGTCCGCGATGACGTCGCGCCGACCTTTCGCAAGCACCCCGCCGAGTTGCTCGGCGGAATCGCCAATCTCACCTGGGCGTTCGATCGCGATATCGACCTGGAGTACCACATGCGGCGCTCGGCCCTGCCGACTCCCGGCCGGGTGCGCGAACTGCTGGAACTCACCTCGAGGCTGCACGGTTCGCTACTGGACCGCCACCGTCCGCTGTGGGAGAGCCATCTGGTCGAAGGCCTCAACGACGGCCGGGTGGCCGTCTACACCAAGATCCACCATGCCCTGATCGACGGTGTGAGTGCCATGCGCATGATGCGCCGGTCGTTGTCCACCGACCCGCAGGACGGTGACATCCGCATGCCGTGGGGGACCAACGGGCGTTCGGGCGGCAGCCGCAAGCCCCGCCCCTCCCGGCTGGGCGAGCTGATGAAGATCGTCGAATCCGTTGCCGGACTTGGTCCCTCGGCGCTGTTCCTGGCTCAGAAGGCTCTGCTGGAGCAACAGTTGACGCTGCCGGTGGGTGCGCCGCGCACCATCTTCAACGTGCCGATCGGGGGGGCCCGCCGCTGCGCCGCCCAGTCCTGGCCGATCGCCCGGTTCACCGCCATCAAGCATGCCGCCGGGGTGACGCTCAACGATGTCGTGCTGGCGGTCTGCGGTGGTGCGTTACGCGCCTATCTGCTGGAACAGAAGGCGCTACCGGACAAGCCGCTGATCGCGATGGTCCCGGTCAGCCTGCGCGACGACGACTCCAGCGGCGGCAATCAGGTCGGGGCACTGCTGGCAAGCCTGGCCACCCACCTCGAGGATCCGGCGCAGCGACTGGCAGAGGTCCATCTGTCGATGCGCAACAACAAAGAGGTGTTCAAGCAGTTGCCCAAACTGCAGCAGATCGCGCTGTCGGCCTTCAACGTCTCCCCGCTGCTGCTGTCGATGCTGGCTCCCTCCATCGGTTCGGCCGCCCCGCCGTTCAATCTGGTGATCTCCAACGTCCCCGGTTCGCGAGAGCCGCTGTACTGGAACGGCGCCCGACTGGACGGCAACTACCCCCTGTCGATCGCGCTGGACGGTCAGGCCCTGAACATCACGCTGTCCAACAATGCCGACAACCTCGACTTCGGTCTGGTCGGCTGCCGGCGCAGCGTGCCCAGTCTGCAGCGGCTGCTCGGCCACCTGGAGGACTCGCTTGCCGATCTCGAGGTGGCCGTCGGCACCGGGACGAAAAAAGCGGCGGCGCCCCGTCGCCGGAACGCCGCCGCCAGGAAACCTGCTAGGGGCAGGTGACCTGAATCTCGAACGGCTTGGTCATCGGCGCCATGGGGTTGGCCATGTCGACGCCGGTGGCGGTGCCGGTGATCGTGTAGGACTTGCCGTCTTTGGTGGCCGAGGCGTTGCCGCCGGGAGCGCCGTCCTGGAAGCCCAGGGCGACCCCGTCGACGTTACCGAGGCCGACGGAGGTCACCTTCGAGGCGTCCTCGGCCATCACGATCCCGATCCCGGTGGTCGCATCCCCGACGGCAATGTTGAAGTTGCCGCCATTGGCGGCGCATACGACCTGACCCTGCACGTCCTTGGGTGCTCCGTCGATGGTGACCTTCGCGGTGCCCGCGCCCGCCGCGGCGGTCACCGACCCCGATGTCGCGGTCATCGCGCTGGGCGAACCCGACATGGCCGCCGATGTCTCGGCCTTGGTCTCGGACTTCTTCTCACTCGAACAGCCGACCAGGCCGGCCACCATGACCGCGGTGCCCGCCAGGGCAACCCCCAAACCTCTAACCACAGCGTTCTCCTTTGTTGAGGTGATCCCAGAAAGAACCACACGCCTGATTATCTGCCCCGACACGCCGATTGGGAATGGGTTCTGTGCCGCCGTGACCGGCCGCCGGGCGGGGCGAGGTACCGACACGCGCCGCGGCGGTGCATCCGGCCCGCCGCGAACCGGCGAGTTGGTTAGATGTCGGGGGTGACCGACCTGCCCTACTTCGCCGTCGACACGCACCTGCCGGACGGCCGGGGGCGCAACGGGGTGATCCGTACCCCGCATGGGGAGATCCGCACCCCGGCGTTCATCGCGGTGGGGACCAAGGCGACGGTCAAGGCGGTGCTGCCGGAGACCATGCGCGACCTCGGCGCGCAGGCCGTGCTGGCCAACGCCTACCACCTATCCCTGCAGCCGGGCCCGGACATCGTCGCCGAGGCCGGCGGGCTGGGCGAGTTCATGAACTGGGCGGGACCGACGTTCACCGACAGCGGCGGGTTCCAGATCATGTCGCTGGGCTCGGGGT
>SYAB01000461.1 GCA_005787665.1 Actinomycetota bacterium | reverse complement strand
AGTGGAGTTGAACTGGCGCGGAGCACCGACCGGGGCGTCACTTTGGGAGGCGAAGTGCGGGGGCAGCCAGGACAGGGCCCGGCGGAACACATCTCCCGGATCGACCATCGCCGGCACTCCTCTCCGCTCAACTCGACATCAGTTAGCTCAAATGTAGCGCGATCAGCGTCAACGCAGTGACACGTCGATGCCCCCTAGGGTGTCGCAGCGCGCCCGGGGACCGTCAGGCCGAATCGACGGCTACTTCCCGATCTCCGGGGCTCGCCGCCAGGTGATCGCGTAGGGCCTGGCGACCGCGGTGGATGCGACTGCGCACGGTGCCCAGCTTGACGCCGAGAGTGGCGCCGATCTCCTCGTAGGACAGCCCTTCGATGTCGCACAACACCACCGCGGCGCGAAACTCAGCCGGCAGCGAGTCCAGCGCCGCCTGAAGATCGGGACCCAGCCGCGCATCGTGGTAGATCTGCTCGGGCGTGGGTCCGTTAGACGGCACCCGGTCGTAGTCCTCCGGCAGCGCGTCCATGCGGATGCGACCGCGGCGGCGGACCATGTCGAGGAACAGGTTGGTGGTGATGCGGTGGAGCCAGCCCTCGAAGGTGCCGGGCTGGTAGTTCTGCAATGACCTGAACACCCGAATGAAGGTCTCCTGGGTGAGATCCTCGGCGTCGTGCTGGTTGCCGGAGAGCCGGTACGCCAGCCGGTAGACCCGGTCGGCATGCTGACGCACCAGTTCATCCCACGACGGCATCGCCGCCCGGTCGCCGGTAGCGTCGAACACCGCGGTGCCCTGCAATTCCTCGGACGGACCGGCCAGGTTCGGCTCGGCGCTCTGCGCGACGGGGGTCATCACAGCCGGGACGGTCAGTGTGGCGGTCGTCGGATCCTCCTGGTCAGCAGGGGCCAGCAGCGCAGCGCAGCTGGGTATCTCTACCGTCACAACAGCACGGCTCTGCGGGGTATTCCCGATCCGGCTCCCTCTGCGCACCATGTTCCCCACCTTTCCCGGCTGCGGTGTGCAACCCATGTGAGCAAACTAAATGTTGCCTGATAAATCAGCCCTTAACAGGCCGAACGTCAGGAATTGGTCATTTGTCAGCAAGCTCGGGTGTTTTCGCGATCATGGCCGGTGGGGGGCGCTGAGGCTGGCCCTGGCGCGTCGGCCGACACAGCGGCGGACTTGATCTACGCTGCTGAGAATGTCCACCATCGACGATCCGGGCAGCGAAACACGGCCGAGCCGGGCTGAGCGGATCCTGGCTCACGCCGAGGCTTCGATCTCCGAGGACGCCATCGTCTCGGCGGCCCGCGAGCGTGCGGTCGATGCAGGAGCCGGCGCGGTAACACCCGCGGTCGGGGCGTTGCTGGGCCTGCTGGCCAGGCTCAGCGGAGGTAAAGCGGTCGTCGAGGTCGGAACCGGGACGGGTGTGAGCGGGCTGTGGTTGCTCTCGGGGATGCGTGACGACGGCGTACTCACCACCATCGACGTCGAACCGGAGCATCAACGTCTAGCCAAACAGGCCTTCAACGAGACCGGAATCGGCCCCGGACGCACCCGACTGATCGCCGGCCGGGCTCAGGACGTGCTCACCCGACTCGCCGACGAGTCCTACGACCTGGTGTTCATCGACGCCGAACCGGCCGGCCAGCCGCACTTCGTCGTCGAAGGCGTGCGACTGCTGCGGCCCGGCGGCGTGATCGTGATGCACCACGCTGCCCTCGACGGCCGGGCGGGCGACCCGAGTGCGAACGACCCCGAGGTGACCGCGGTGCGCGAAGCGGCCCGCCTGATCGCCGAGGACGAACGGCTCACCCCCGTGCTCGTGCCGTTGGGAGACGGCGTCCTCGTCGCGGTACGCGACTGACCGTCGAAGGAAAACCCGGATGGAACTGATGACCGGCTTCGGCCTGGCGACCGCCGCCGGGCTCAACGCCTACATCCCCATGCTGCTGATGGGGCTGCTCTCGAAGTTCACCAGCCTCATCACCCTGCCATCGGGCTGGACCTGGCTGGAGAACAGCTGGGTGATGGCGGTCATTGCGGTTCTGCTCGCGGTGGAGATCGTTGCCGACAAGATCCCCGCCCTGGACACCGTCAACGACACAGTGCAGACCTTCGTCCGTCCCACGGCCGGAGGCATCGTGTTCGGATCCGGTACCGCGGCCCAGACGGCCGCGGTGAGCGACCCGGCCGAGTTCGCCCGGACCGGCCAGTGGGTCCCGGTGGTGATCGGCGTCGTCACCGCGCTGGTGGTGCACCTGACCAAGACGGCGGTGCGGCCGGCCGCCAATGTTGCGACGGCGGGCGTCGCGGCGCCGGTGCTGAGCACCATCGAGGATTTCACCAGTGTCAGCCTGGTTTTCATCGCGATTTTGATTCCGGCACTGGTCGCGATCGTGCTGATCGCTCTCGCGGCGGCGGCGGTGTGGCTGTTTCGCCGGCGCCGGCGTCGCGATCTCGCTCCGCGAACGGTTTAGATCCAGACGCCCTTGCCCACAGCGACCACGCCACCGGCGCTGATCGCAAAGCGCTCCCGGTCCAGTTCCGGATCCACCCCGATCTGCTCACCGGGTCCGACGACAACGTTCTTGTCCAATATCGCGTGCCGGACCACCGCCCCGCGACCTACCCGGACCCCGGGCATCAGCACGCTGCCGTCCACGACGGCACCGTCTTCGACGACCACGTTGCT
>SYAB01000460.1 GCA_005787665.1 Actinomycetota bacterium | reverse complement strand
GCCAGGTTGACGACCGATTCGATGACAGACGCCACGGTGGGGTTGCACTCCTGTCCGCTGAGAGTGTCCGCCGCACGCGGACCGCGTTAGCCTAAGCGAACGGCCCGACGGGCTTTGACATGAGTTCGCCCCCGTGGAATCGTCGGGCGCGATGGCTCCCAAGAACGGTCCGCGGTCGGTGGGCGTCGGCGTGCGGGCCACCCGTCAGCGCGGGGCCGTCGTCGAACTCCTCGACGAGGTCGCGGAGTTCCGCTCCGCCCAGGAACTGCACGACGAACTGCGCCGCCGCGGCGAGGACGTCGGCCTGACCACCGTCTACCGCACGTTGCAGTCGCTGGCCGCCGCCGATCTGGTCGACATGGTCCGCACCGACAGCGGCGAGTCGGTCTACCGCCGCTGCGTCGCGCAACACCACCACCATCACCTGGTCTGCCGGGAGTGCGGGTCGGCGGTGGAGGTCAGCGGCCGGGAAGTCGAGGCCTGGGCCGCCGATGTCGCGGCCGGGCACGGATACACCGATGTCAGTCACACCATCGAACTGTTCGGCATCTGCGCGGACTGCCGGGTCTAGCTGAGCGCGCGACGCGCCTCGGCGCCGCCGGCCAGCACCATCAGGATCAACGTCCGCAGCGCGTCCGGCCGCAGACCACCGCCCGGGAAGTTGTACCGCAGTACCACATCGGCGCGTCCATCGGGCTGTCCGGCCAGGCTGACCGTGCCCAGCGTCGTCGTGCGGGCCAGCGCGGCAACGCTTTCCGACAACTCGGCGGTCGGCGGCAGATCCCAGGCCAGCATCTGGGTGAGAGAGATCATCTGAAGACCCTCGGCGATCGTGACGGTCCGCACCGAGGCGACCGTGCCGTCGTGGCGGACGGTGAGGGCACCGTCGTCCTCGACGGTGACGGACGCCACCGGGGCGAGGATCTCGGCCAACGCCGACGCGAGCGGATCGGGCACCGGTTATGCGCGCCCGAAGCGCCGGTTGCGGTGCACGTACTCCTCGCAGGCCGCCCAGAGGTCGCGGCGGTCATAGTCCGGCCAGAGCTTGTCCTGGAACACGTACTCGGCGTAGGCCGCCTGCCAGAGCATGAAATTGCTCGACCGCTGTTCCCCCGAGGTCCGGATGAACAGGTCCACATCGGGGATGTCGGGCCGGTGCAGATGATCGGTGATGGTCTGCTCGCCGACCCGCTCCGGGTCGATGCGGCCCTGGGCGGCCTCCCGGGCGATGCGCCGCGCCGCCTCGGCGATCTCGGCGCGGCCCCCGTAGTTGACGCAGTAGTTGACGGTGATGACGCGGTTGCCGACGGTCATGTCCTCGGCGATGTCGAATTCCTTGATCACGCTGCGCCACATCCGGGCCCGCGAGCCGACCCACCGCATCCGCACGCCCATGGCGTCGAGATTCTCCCGGCGGCGGCGCACCACCTCGCGGTTGAAGCCCATCAGGAACCGGACCTCGTCGGCGCTGCGCCGCCAGTTCTCGGTGGAGAAGGCGTACACACTCAGATGCTGAATACCCAGTTCGATTGCCCCGCAGGTGATGTCGATCAGGACGGCCTCGCCCATCTTGTGCCCCTCGGTGCGGCTCAACCCGCGCTGGGTGGCCCACCGACCGTTGCCGTCCATGACGATGGCCACGTGCCGGGGCAACTGGTCCGCCGGTATCGCCGGCGGGACGGCCCGCGACGGGTGCTGGGGCGGGCGGCGCGGACCGCCCTCCGGGGTGCCCGGCAACTCCGGGAACACCACCGGCCAGTGCGAGGTGTCCGGGAAGATCGGGTAGTCGGCAGGCGCGGGGGGAAGCTGGGGGAACTGCTCCCTCCGCCTGCGCTCAGCCCCCCGCCAGGAGCTGGCCACCCGGTCCATCGCCATGGGGCTCATCCTGCCTGAAGATCTCCGGAACACCGGTAGCGGGCCGGGAGTAGACACGTTCGACCAGAGGCAGCGTCCGCAACTGGCGTTCCAGGTGCCACTGCAGGTGCGCGGCCACCAACCCGCTGGCCTGCCCGCGGTGGGAGGCCGAGGAGGACTCCGCGACCGCCCAGTCCCCGTCGTGCAGTGCCGACATCAGATCCAGCACCGGCTGCGGCGGTGTCACCGACCCGGACGGACGGCAGTGCACGCATACGCTGCCGCCGGCGGCGATGTGAAAAGCGCGGTGCGGTCCGGGGGACGCGCAGCGCGCGCACTCGGTCAGCGCCGGGGCCCAGCCGGCGATGCCCATGGCGCGCAGCAGATAGGCGTCGAGCACCAGTTCGCGCGGGCGGGTGCCGTCGGCCACCGCACGCAGCGCCCCGACCGTCAGCCGGTGCAGTGCGGGCGCCGGGGCGCGCTCCTCACCGGCCAGCCGTTCGGCGGTCTCCAGCACCGCGCACGCGCAGGTGTAGCGCCCGTAGTCGCAGACGATGTCGGTGGCGAAGGCGTCGATCGAGACCACCTGGGTGACGATGTCGAGGTTGCGGCCCGGGTGCAGTTGAACGTCGATGTGAGCGAAGGGCTCGAGCCGGGACCCGAACTTGCTGCGGGTACGGCGGACCCCCTTGGCCACCGCGCGGACCAGTCCGTGGTCGCGGGTGAGCAAGGTGACGATGCGATCGGCCTCACCGAGCTTGTGCTGGCGCAGCACGACCGCCCGATCCCGGTACAGCCGCATCGGATCAGTCTGTCACCGCGGCGCGACATCGGCGGCGACTGACACCCTAAAAGCCCAGCCGGCCGAGGAGTTTGGGGTCCTGCTGCCAGTTCTTGGCGACCTTGACCCGCAGGTCCAGATACACCTTGGTGCCCAGCAGCTTCTCGATCTGACGCCGGGCGGTGGTGCCGACGGCCTTTAGCCGGGTGCCACCCTTGCCGATCACGATGCCCTTCTGGCTGTCCCGCTCGACGTAGAGGATGGCGTGCACGTCGATCAGGTCGTCCCGGTCCTCGCGCGGGGTGACCTCGTCGATCACCACGGCCAGGGAGTGCGGCAGCTCGTCGCGCACCCCTTCCAGCGCCGCCTCGCGGATCAGCTCGGCCATCAGCACCTCTTCGGGCTCGTCGGTGAGCTCCCCGTCGGGATAGAACGCCGGGCCCGGCTCCAACTGCTCGACCAGGACGTCGATGAGCACGTCGACCTGCTCGCCGGTGGTGGCCGAGACCGGCACGATGGCCGCGGCGTGCTCGCCGGCGAACTCGTCGACCGCCATCAGTTGTGCGGCCACCCGGTCCCGGGCGACCTTGTCGATCTTGGTGACGATCACCACCAGGGCGGTCCTCGGGGCGACGGCGCGGATCTGTTCGTGGATCCACCGGTCGCCCGGGCCGATGGGCTCGTCGGCGGGGATGCACAGACCGATCACGTCGACCTCGGAGTAGGTGTCGCGCACCAGGTCGTTGAGCCGCTGGCCGAGCAGGGTCCGGGGCCGGTGCAGACCCGGGGTGTCGACGAGCACGATCTGGAAGTTCTCCCGATGCACGATGCCCCGGATGGTGTGCCGGGTGGTCTGCGGGCGGCTGGAGGTGATCGCGACCTTGCTGCCGACCAGGGCGTTGGTCAGCGTGGACTTACCGGTGTTCGGCCGGCCAACCAGACAGACGAACCCGGACCGGAACGCGGTCACTGCGACCCCACCGAGTGTGAAACCACTGCGGTTTTGGCCGCGGGAATCCGCAGTGTGTTCACGTTCGGCGCTCCGGGGTCGCGGACTCGGCGGCCTCGGCGGGTTCGGCGGTCTCGGCGGGGCGTACCAGGACGGTGCCGATGCGGACCCGTCCGCGGTGGTCGGGTTCGCCCTCGGCGCGCAGTCGCAGCCCGTGACAGACCACCTCGGCGCCGGGCAGCGGAACCCTGCCGAGTTCGAGGGCGACCAGGCCGCCGATGGTGTCGACGTCGAGATCCTCGTCGAAGTCGATATCGTAAAGTTCGCCGATATCCTCGATCGGCAGCCGCGCCGAGACCCGGAAAACCCGGTCGCCGAGATCCTCCACCGGTGACACCTCGTCGGTGTCGTACTC
>SYAB01000459.1 GCA_005787665.1 Actinomycetota bacterium | reverse complement strand
GCGACCTGGTGGATCCGACAGGCCATCACCCGCGGTATGGCCGATCAGAGCCGCACCATCAGACTCCCCGTTCACTTGGTGGAGCAGGTCAACAAGCTGGCCCGGATCAAGCGGGAGATGCACCAGAATCTGGGCCGGGAGGCCACCGACGAGGAACTGGCCGAAGAGTCCGGAATCCCGGTGGAGAAGATCAACGACCTGCTTGAACACAGCCGCGATCCGGTCAGCCTCGATATGCCGGTCGGTACCGACGAGGAGGCGCCACTCGGCGATTTCATCGAGGACGCCGAGGCCATGTCGGCGGAGAACGCGGTGATCGCCGAACTTCTGCATACCGACATCCGCCACGTGCTGGCCACGCTCGACGAGCGCGAGCAGCAGGTGATCCGGCTGCGCTTCGGTCTCGATGACGGTCAGCCCCGCACCCTCGATCAGATCGGCAAGCTGTTCGGGCTATCCCGCGAGCGTGTGCGCCAGATCGAGCGTGAGGTGATGACCAAGCTTCGCAACGGGGATCGGGCAGAGCGACTGCGCTCCTACGCCAGCTGATCGGATCACCGCCGACGTGCCCGCCGGAAACGGCGGGCACGTTGCGTTTGCCCGACCCGTTCCCGCAGCTAGGCAAGTAGACTCGCGATGCGACGAAGGGTGGCCTAATGAACGATCTGGTCGATACCACCGAGATGTACCTGCGCACGATCTATGACCTCGAGGAAGAGGGTGTCGTGCCGCTGCGTGCCCGTATCGCCGAGCGTTTGGAGCAGAGTGGCCCGACCGTCAGCCAGACCGTGGCGCGGATGGAGCGCGACGGTCTGTTGAGGGTGGCCGGCGATCGGCACCTGGAATTGACCGAGAAGGGCCGGCGATTGGCGGTGTCGGTGATGCGCAAGCACCGCCTGGCCGAGCGCCTCCTGGTTGACGTCATCGGGCTGCCGTGGGAGGACGTCCACGCCGAGGCCTGCCGGTGGGAGCACGTGATGAGCGAAGAGGTCGAGCGCCGGTTGGTGCAGGTGCTTGAGAACCCCACCGTGTCGCCGTTCGGTAATCCGATCCCCGGCCTCGGCTTGCTCGGTGTCGAGGAGTCCGGCGTGAGAATCGACGGGGCCGACCTGGTGCGCCTCACCGAACTACCGATCGGGGCTTCGGTAGCGGTGGTCGTGCGCCAACTCACCGAGCACGTACAGGGAGATGTCGCCCTGATCGGCCGCCTCAAAGATGCCGGAGTCGTACCCAACGCGAGAGTTCTTGTGCAGACCAGCCCGGAGGGCGACGTCACGATCATGGTCGGTGGCCACGAGAACGTAGAACTGCCGCACGAGATGGCGCATGCCGTCAAGGTGGAAAAGGTCTAACCGGCCCGGCCGAACGCCCGCCGCGGAGGCAGGGTGACCCCCAGTCGCTGTGCCAGCCGATAGCCGGTGCCGGCCAGTTCCCTAATCTGCTCTGGCCGCATGCCGGATTGCAGGGCTGTGTCGAGCATGCCCGCCATGCGGTGGCTCGGCTCGGCGCGAAGCGCCGCCTCCAGTGACAGGCCGGCCAGTGGGCCATCACCGCGGGCGTAGGCAGAAAATGCCAGCAGCACAAGCGCTTCCACTCGCCAAGGGTCGGGAAGTGCGCGTGCCAGCACTGCCCACAGCGACTCCGCCGGCCCCGCTTCGGAACCCACCGCAAGCGCGTACAACGTGTCACGGACCGCGACGTCGGTCAGCGCGCAGGCCACTTCGGCCAACTCTTCGTCAGCCACCTCCCCACCCCGGCACACCCGGGTCGCCAGCGCCATCGCGGTCTCGACGGCGCGGCCACCGCAGCCGTCGGGATCGGACTCCCAATCGGCCCGCCGGGCCCGCGCCCGGGCCTCGATCAGCCCGGCGAGCCCGGCGGCCCGGGCAGGATCCGTCGTGGCGATGACAGCCTGCAGGTCGGTTCGCCGGGGATAGAGACGCCGACCGTCGAGCACCGCGGCGACGGCAACCGGAGAGGCCGTCGGATCCTCCACCGATCCCTTGGCGCCGCAGTCGTCGATGCAGTGCCACATCCCGCCGGCTTCCACCCGATCGACCACATGGGCGGCGTAAAGACCGACCTCGCGATCCTCCAGCGCCGCGAGCAGCGCGTCGCACAGCCGTCGGTGGTCGGCGTTGCACATCGGGCACAGCGCACCGTCGGCGTCGATGATCACCGCGACCACCGTGTCGGCACCCGATGTCGCGGCCAGTTCCGCGAGCCGGTCAACGTTGTCCGCCAGGTCCGCAGCGAGGTCGGCACGCATGACCGCGCCCATCTGTCCGCGTTCGAGGGAGACCAGTACCAGCGACTTCTCCGGGACGAATCCGAGGACGGCGGGCAGCGCGGCGATCAGCGTGCCGGGTTGGGTGAAGCGAAATTCAGGGTGGTGTGTGGTCATGCCGCGACGCTGTCAGCCAGAGGTGTCAGATCTGTCACCTCCGTGGCCGCTGCGACCGCGCGCTGTGGATGAACTCGGAAATGTCGATCATGGGACCACCCGGTTCAGCCCGACACGGCGGGAACGAGCGGCGCCCCTGAAGCGTTGTCACCACAGATCCGTCAGACTGGAACAAGGAGGCACATCTTGGCTGACGAGCAGGGCCACGGGCACCGACCCGATCGGATGTACGAACTGGAGTTCCCGGCTCCGCAACTGGCGTCTGGCGACGGACGCGGGCCGGTGTTGATCCATGCCCTCGAGGGATTCTCCGACGCCGGTCACGCGGTACGTCTGGCGGCCGAACACCTGAAGGCTTCGCTGGACAGCGAGCTCGTCGCTTCTTTCGCGATCGACGACCTGCTGGACTACCGGTCCCGACGGCCGCTGATGACCTTCAAAACTGATCACTTCACCCACTACGACGACCCCCAACTCAATCTTTATGCGCTGCGCGACACCCTGGGAACCCCGTTTCTCCTTCTCGCGGGACTGGAGCCGGACCTGCAGTGGGAGCGGTTCATCACCGCAGTACGGCTACTCGCCGAGCGATTGGGGGTTCGGCAGACCATCGGACTGGGCGCCATCCCGATGGCGGTTCCGCACACCCGGCCCGTGACGATGACGGCGCACTCGAACAATCGTGATCTGATCGCCGACCACCAGCCGTGGGTCGGCGAGGTTCAGGTGCCCAGCAGCGTGTCGAACCTTCTTGAGTTCCGGATGGCCCAACACGGCCATGACGCGGTGGGATTCACGGCGCACATCCCTCACTACCTGGCGCAGACCGACTATCCGGGGGCCGCCGAAGCGCTCCTTGCGGAGGTTGGCAAGTCGGCATCGCTGGAGATTCCGCTTAGGGCGCTGACCGAGGCGGCAACCCAGGTCCACGCCAAGATCGACGAACAGGTGCAGGCCTCCGACGAGGTGGCGCAGGTGGTTGCCGCGTTGGAACAGCAGTACGACGCCTTCGTGGCCGCACAGCAGAATCGGTCCCTGTTGGCCCGCGACGAGGACCTGCCCAGCGGGGAGGAGTTGGGCGCGGAGTTCGAGCGCTTCCTCGCCCAGCATGCCGAAGAATCCAAGGATCCCGGCGACGACGGTTCCTGAACCCTGCGGCGTAGTGTCGGCCCATGGGGATCGACGTGACCGTTCTGCGGGTGTTCACCGATGCCGCCGGGGACTTCGGCAATCCCCTCGGCGTGGTCGATGCGGCAACGGTCCCACCCCAGCGGCGGCAGAGCGTCGCGACCGAACTGGGTTACAGCGAGACGGTGTTCATCGACCTGCCACAGCCCGGGGCCAGTACCGCTCACGCGCACATCTTCACTCCGGCAACGGAACTGCCGTTCGCCGGCCATCCCACCGTGGGAGCGGCGTGGTGGCTGCGCCGGCGCGGTATGCCGGTCAACACACTGCAGGTGCCGGCGGGCATCGTCGAGACCCGCTTCATCGGCGAGTTGACCGCCGTTGTAGCCCGGTCGGCGTGGGGTCCGGAATTCGCCATCCACGATCTGACGTCGGTGGCGCAGGTGCTCGCCGCCGACCCCGCTGACTACGCGGACGACGCCTATCACTACCTGTGGGCCTGGGCCGATCGTGGCAGCGGCCACATCCGGTCGCGGATGTTCGCCAATGAGATTGGTGTACCCGAGGACGAAGCCACCGGTTCAGCGGCGATACGCATGACCGACTACCTGAGCCGGGACCTGAGGATCACCCAGGGCCGCGGATCCCAGATCCTGACGACGTGGGATCCCGAGGGCTGGGTCATCCTCGCCGGCCGCGTGGTTGACGACGGCATCCGGAACCTGGGCTGATCCCTCAGCGCCCGGTTCCGACACCCCGGTGAGCGCGCAGTGCCTCGATCTCGCGTTCGAAATCCTCGGCCGAGGAGAACGAGCGGTACACCGAAGCGAATCTCAGATAGGCAACCTCGTCCAACTCGCGCAGTGGTCCCAGGATCGCGAGCCCGACGTCGTGACTGGGGACCTCCGGAGAGCCGTGCGCCCGGACGCTGTCCTCGACTTGCTGAGCAAGCAGGTTCAGCGCGTCGTCATCGACCTGCCGACCTTGGCAGGCCCGCCGCACACCGCTGATGACTTTCTCACGGCTGAACGGCTCGGTGACCCCGCTTCGCTTCACCACCGCCAGCACCGCGGTCTCGACGGTGGTGAAACGGCGGCCGCATTCCGGGCAGGAACGACGGCGCCTGATGGCCTGGCCCTCGTCGGCTTCCCGGGAGTCGACGACCCGGGAGTCCGGGTGGCGGCAGAACGGACAGTGCATGACCGCCACCTCTCTCCTGCCGGATGTCACTTGATCCGGCATCGAGACTACCCGGGCCGGACTGGCCCATTCGACGCTCACCGCAGCGTCGATCAGTTGATCGGGGCGATCAGCGTCTGGCCGGCGTCCACCGCAGCCGAGTCGAGCCGGTTGAGGTCGAGAATCCGCTCGACCACCTGGCCGGCCTGGGCATCGGGGGCAATCCGCTCGGCGAGGCCCTGCAGCGTCTCCCCCGCCTGCACCCGGACGACCGCGAGCTGATCGGGGACGGCCGCCGGCTCCGCGGTCCGTTCAGAGCTGAAGTGGGCAATCGAGCCCAACCAGAACGTGATGAGCGCAGCCAGGCCGGAAAGCGCAAGCGTGATCGGGGTACTGACCGTCCGACGGCCGTGCGGCGTCCGAGACATCGGAACCCCACTGCCCCGGTACCGCAGCGGAACCGACCCGGGCCGGACCGGATAGGGGCGACGTGCACCGACCCGCGACTCGGGGCGTCGAGGCAGGCCGACCGGCCGCACCCAATCCGTGCCCCAGTCCACCAAGTGCCGGTCGTCGAGGACTGTCATGTCGATTCCTTCCGTGCGGACGTTCGCTCCGATGTTCGAAGAATGTACTCGCTCGCATGTTCGATTTTCGAACATTTGATCGGGCGTGTCCGACGATACGACGGCACTCCGACAAGCCCGACCACCGACGGCGTGATCGCGACACGCTCGAACACATGTTTGATAATCGTCCCGGGCCCGGCTACATTCGCACTCATGAGTGAGACGCAGAACCCCGGTAACCCGCCCGGATCCCGCGGCGCCGCCGGCCTGACCGAACGCCAGCGCACGATCCTCGAGGTAATCCGGACCTCGGTGACCACGCGAGGCTATCCGCCGAGCATCCGGGAGATCGGTGATGCCGTCGGCCTGACCTCGACATCGTCAGTGGCCCACCAACTGCGGACCCTGGAGCGCAAGGGCTACCTGCGCCGGGATCCGAACCGCCCACGCGCGGTGGACGTACGTGGAACCGAGGACTCGGCGGCACCGGTGATCACCGACGTGGCCGGCTCCGACGCGCTGCCCGAACCGACGTTCGTTCCAGTGCTGGGCCGGATCGCGGCCGGTGGGCCGATTCTTGCCGAACAGGCCGTGGAAGACGTCTTCCCACTCCCCCGCGAACTCGTCGGCGAGGGGTCGCTGTTCCTGCTCAAGGTGGTTGGCGACTCAATGGTCGATGCGGCCATCTGCGACGGCGACTGGGTCGTCATCCGCCAGCAGAACGTCGCCGACAACGGCGACATCGTGGCCGCGATGATCGACGGCGAGGCCACCGTCAAGACCTTCAAGCGGACCGCGGGTCACGTCTGGCTGATGCCGCACAACCCCGCGTTCGACCCGATCCCGGGTAACGACGCGGCCATCCTCGGCAAGGTCGTCACCGTGATCCGGAAAATCTGACGATCAGCATTGGGCCCTCCCGGGGCCCACACAGTGCCTACTCAGGCGCCTTGACGAAACCGTTCGCCTGCGCGAGGTCTTCGCTGGCGAACCACACCTCCGGAATCGTGTTGTCGTACAGGGCCGAGTCCGGCGTGTAGTACAGACCCGAGTGGGTGTTGCCCTTGATTGAGTAGCCCTCCGGTGCCTGGTAGGGGTCTGCGAGCGGCAGGTGGATCGCCGGGCGCCACGGATCCTCGGCGGGCGACTGAAGATCGCGGTCCCATCCTCCGTCCCCGACCGGTTCCTCCTCGATCACCTCGTCGAGGACAACGTCGACCTCGGTGACCTCGGCAACCTCGGTGACTTCGGCGACGTCATCAAACTCCGCCGTCCAGGAGGTGATCTCCTCCGCGGAGTGACGGCGCCGGGACCCGCCCACCTCGTCGACGTCGAACTGCCACCTCGGCGCCGAGGAGTCAGCGGCCGCCGCGGAATGACGGCCGGCACCCGGTTGCAGCGCGCTGAACCAATCCTCGGATTCGGTTGTGGCGACGTCGAACTCAGCGAGCTCGGCCTCGGTGGGAATGCGCGTGGGGGCGGTGTCGATGGCGTCCTCATCGGAATCGAAGTCCGCCTTCTCCTCGGTCGCCACGCTGCCCGGCGACGACCAGAAGCCGGAGTCCCGACCTGCCTCGTAACGAGATTCGGAGGCTGCGCCGGCCCGTGATCCGGGCCAGTGATCGCCCTCGGAGTCCGAGGCGTAGAAGTCCGTCACCTCCGGGGTGCCACCCTCAGTGGGCGACGTACGCCGGGCCCGTGCACCAAGCAACCCGAGCAGCAGCAGCAGCGGGACCGCGATCAACAGCCACCACCAACTCCAGCCACCCTTCTTCTCGGCGGTCCCGTCGCCCGACGGTCCGGCCGGTGTCTGCGCCACCGCGTCCGGCATCTCCAGACCGGACAGCGACGACGCCAGACCGGTGGGTTCGGTGCTGAATTCCTTGGTCGCCTTGTTCCACGAGATCTCGCCGCCGCTGAAGCTTTGAGAGACGGTGTCCCCGTCGACGGTCTGCTCGCCGGTCGGCACCCCCAACTCCCCGGTGGCCCCGCCGAGCTTGGCCCATGCGGCGTTGATGGCTCCGCGGAGCACGATCGCGCCGCTGTCGGGGGTCCAGAAGATCACCGGCTTGTCCGCGGCGCTGAAGGCGCTGATCCGGCTGTTGGGCGCGCCGCCGTCAGCCTCGGTCCCAATCGGGTAGCCCAGGTCGCCGGTGGGTCCGCCTTCCGACTCGTATTTGGACAGGATGGCTCCCGTCACCGCGTGCGCCCCGGTGTCCGGGGAGTAGAAGATCTTTCCTCCGGCATATCCCTGCGCAGCGCCGCTATCGCCGATCGTCGACTGTTCACCCTGCCGGGCTCCGAGCGGCCCGCCGAGCCCGCCACTGGCCCGCCAGGCGAGGTTGATCAGCGTGGTCGCGTCCCGGGGAACCTCCAACCCGGCCAGGCTGTCGGCCAGGCCGGCCGGTTCGGTGGTGAAGGAGTTGGCGGCCCGGTTCCAGGTGACCTCACCGCCGGTGAACTTCTGGCTCACCGCATCGCCGTCGTAGCGTTCGTCCTCGATCGGGACGCCCAACGTCCCGGCAGACCCGCCCAGCTTGTCCCAGGCGGCGTTGATGGCACCGCGCACTGCCCACGCACCGGTGTCCGGCGTCCAGAAGATCGCCGGCTTGTCGCTGGCGCTGAAGGTGCTCACCCGGCTGTCGGGACCGACCAGACCGGTCACGACATCGATGTTCGGGAATCCGAGGTCACTGTCGGCGGGGCCACCGAGGGATTCGTATTTGTCCAGAATGGCACCGTAGACCAGGTGCGCTCCGGTGTCCGGGGAGAAGAAGATCTTGCCGTCGGCAAACTTCTGGGCGTAGCCGGCGCCTGCCTGGTACACCTCGCCGTCGGGTCCGCCCACCACCGATCCGGGCCCGCCTGCGGCGTTCCAGGCGTTGTTGATGGCATCGGCAGCGTCGCTCTCCGGCGTGGCGAGCGCGGTGGGCACCGCCAGTGCCGCGGCGGCGAGGGTGGCGACCACACCGAGCGTCAGACGTCCAACGGTTCGACTCACTCGACTACCTACCCGCGTCATGCACTGTTCTCCCGCGCTCGCTCGAGCTTTTCAACAAACTCGATAATGGGACCTACCGTCGCATATATCCGCGCCAGCTAACCACGACACGCGGATGACATCTATGGCGGAATCCGAATCGAGATAGAACCCGAATTGAATTGAAATAGCCCGAAGCGGGTGCGGTGGGGCTTTCAGACCCCGAGACTGCGGCCGATGATCTCTTTCATGATCTCGGTCGTGCCGCCGTAAATGGTCTGCACGCGGGCGTCGAGGAATGCCCGCGCGACGTTGTATTCACGCATATAGCCGTATCCACCGTGCAACTGCAGACACCGATCGACGAGTCGCACCTGCGCTTCGGTGGTCCACCACTTCGCCATCGCGGCCTGATCGGCGGTGAGTTTGTCCTGCATCAGAAGCCTGATGAATTCGTCGACCATGATGCGCACGGCCGTCGTCTCGGTGGCCAATTCCGCCAGCAGGAAACGGCTGTTCTGGAACGAGCCGATCGGCTTACCGAACGCCTTGCGTTCCTTCGTGTATTGAATGGTCTCCTCGAGCACCGCTTCCATTGCCGCCGCGGCCATGATCGCGATCGAAAGGCGTTCCTGGGGAAGGTTCTGCATGAGGTAAAGAAATCCCATGCCCTCTTCGCCGATCAGATTCTCGACCGGGACCTTGACGTCAGTGAAGGACAATTCCGCCGTGTCCTGGGCATCCAGACCCACCTTGTCCAGGTGTCGGCCCCGCTCGAACCCCGGCATTCCCCGTTCCACACCGAGCAGGGAGAAGCCCTGCGCACCCTTGTCCGGGTTGGTCTGGGCCACCACGATCACCAGATCGGCGTTGATGCCGTTGGTGATAAAGGTCTTCGACCCGTTCAGGATGTAATGATCACCCTCCCGGACCGCTCGGGTCTTGATGCCCTGCAGGTCGCTGCCGGTGCCGGG
>SYAB01000458.1 GCA_005787665.1 Actinomycetota bacterium | reverse complement strand
CGATGGATCCGCTCGAGGATGTCGCCGCCGAATTCGGCGACACCCCCGGCTTCTTCCAGCTCTACACCCCCACCGACCGCGAGCTCGCCGAAAGCCTCGTGCGCCGGGCTGAAGCGGCGGGCTATGCCGGCATCGTGGTGACCCTGGACACCTGGGTCCCGGGCTGGCGCCCGCGGGACCTCTCAACGGCGAACTTCCCGCAACTGCGCGGGTTGTGCCTGTCCAACTACATCAGCGACCCGGTGTTTCGGGCCAAGGCCGGCGCCGACCTCTCCGACCCGCGCAACGCCGTCCCGCACTGGGTGAGCGTCTTCGGAAACTCGTTGTCCTGGAACGACCTTCCGTGGCTGCGATCGCTCACCTCGCTTCCGCTGATCCTCAAGGGCATCTGCCATCCCGAGGACGCCCGTCGCGCCATCGACGCCGGAGTGGACGGTATCTACTGCTCGAACCACGGTGGTCGACAGGCCAACGGCGGTCTGCCCGCCATCGACTGCCTGCCCGACGTGGTCGCGGCCGCCGGGGATGTTCCGGTGCTCTTCGACTCCGGCGTCCGCTCGGGCGCCGACGTGATCAAGGCGCTGGCGTTGGGTGCCGCCGCCGTCGGCATCGGCCGTCCCTACGCCTACGGGGCGGCGCTGGCCGGCACCGACGGGATCGTCCACGTGCTGCGCTCGATGCTGGCCGAGGCCGATCTCATCATGGCCATCGACGGCTATCCCGCGCGCAAGGACCTGACTGCCGAGGCCTTGCGCCGCGTCGGCTGACGTCGGCGCCGCGGTGTGCGAGGCTGAACCCCATGGCGCACCCCTCCACCGCGCTCTCCCGGATGCGCGAGCGGCAGGACACCTCCCGGGAAAGTCTCGACGCCCTCCTCGACAGCACGCCGCTGGCGACCGTCGCCTTCGTGCGCGACGGCCATCCGGTGGCATTGCCGATCGGCTTCGCCCGGGTCGGCGACGAACTGCTCATTCACGGTTCGACCGGTTCGCCGTGGCTGACCGCCCTCGCCGGCGGCGCCCCCGCCGCGGTGGCGGTCACCGCCCTCGAGGCCGTCGTGGTGGCACGCAGCGGTTTCGAGTCCTCCTTCCACTACCGCAGCGCCGTGCTGTTCGGAGCTTTCCGGCGTATCGGCGACGCTGAGAAGGACCGCTACCTGCGGGCGCTGACCGACAGCTTCATCCCCGGCAGGGTCGCCGAACTGCGGGCGAGCACCACCCGTGAACTGGCGGCCACAGTGGTCCTGGCACTGCCGATCGAGGCGGAGAACTGGTCGCTGAAGATCGCTCAGGGCTGGCCCGAGGACCCCGAGGAGGATGTCGCGGCGGGCTATTGGGCGGGTGTGGTGCCCATCGAGACGACCTACGGCGCACCGATCCCGGCGCCGGACTGCGACACCTCGATCCCCGTCCCGGCATCGGTCCGGGCGATGCCCGGTGCGCCCGTCGATCGCCGGCGCTAACGGCGGCGCCGGTTCCACGGGGCGAACAGAGCCCGCAACAGCTTGCGGTAGCTCTCCGGAAAAACGATGTCCTCGCCGCGATCAGGCGGCGGATCCACCTCGCGCTTCTGCTGCCCGTCATCGCCCATGATCGCCGCCTCCCGCCCTGGCCTTCTCATTGGAGCACGAACCGGCTCGGGCGACGATTCGAACACTAGCAGTGGACAGTGCGGGGTCGCGATGCTAATCAAGGCGCATGAATCTCTTCCTGCGCGCCCGCGGAACCCGAATCGCGACCGCTTCCTTGGTGGCGGCCTGCCTTGCCGGATGCTCGTCGAGCTCGACCCTTGAATTCACCGTGGAGCAGGCGCCGCCCGTGCTGACCCGTGTGCAATTGGGTGATCAGGGCCCATCCCATGGCGATCTGCTTGCCTTCGAGTCGACGATCTCGCGCGACGGTGAGGTGGTCGGGGAACTGACCGGGATGCTGACGACGGTGGATCTTGCCGTCCCGGCAGGAACGGGCCGCGAGGCGCTCGAAGAGCGGTTCGGCACACTCGTCTTCCGCTTCGGCGACACCGACACCATCATCGCGAACGGCAGTTCGGTCTACCCCTCGGGTGAGGCGGAGATGGCGGAGGAAACCCCGCAAGTCAGGGCCGTGCTGGGCGGCACCGGGAGCTACCTCGGGGTCACCGGCCAGGTGACCACCACGCGTCAGGGCGGCGGCGCCTATCGCCATCGACTCGAATTGATCAAACCGGACTGATCGCGATAGCGGATCGTGCCGGTCGGGTGGTGCCCCCGGCAGGATTCGAACCTGCGGCCTTCTGCTCCGGAGGCAGACGCTCTATCCCCTGAGCTACGGGGGCGCATATGCTGCGCCGTCGGGCGGTCACAGCCTAACGCATAGGATGAACCCCCGTGACCCCCGCCGATCTCGCCGAGCTGCTGCGCAACACTGCCGCTGAGGTGCTGAGCGTGCACGGCCTTGACGCCGAGGCGCTGCCGGCGACGGTCACCGTCGAGCGCCCGCGCAACCCCGAACACGGCGACTACGCCACCAACTTGGCATTGCAGGTGGGTAAGAAGGTCGGCGTCAATCCTCGTGAACTGGCCGGTTGGCTGGCCGAGGCGCTGGCCGCCGCCGACGGGATCGCCTCGGCCGACGTGGCGGGACCCGGCTTCGTCAACCTACGCATCGAGTCCTCCGCCCAGGGCGTCATCGTGTCCGCCGTGCTGGTGGCGGGGGCCGGGTACGGCCACTCCGCTCTGCTCGCCGGGCGCGCCATCAACCTGGAGTTCGTCTCGGCCAATCCGACCGGACCGATCCACATCGGCGGCACCCGCTGGGCCGCGGTGGGAGATGCCCTCGGCCGACTGCTGAGCACCCAGGGCGCATCAGTGGTCCGCGAGTACTACTTCAACGATCACGGCGCCCAGATCGACCGGTTCACCCGATCGCTGATCGCCGCGGCCGAGGGCGAGCCGGCCCCGGAGGACGGGTACGCCGGGGCCTACATCAACGACATCGCCGCCCAGATCCTGGCCAAGGCCCCCGACGTGCTGAGCCTGACCGGCGACGAGCGGAGCGAGACCTTCCGGTCCATCGGGGTGGACCTGATGTTCGACCACATCAAGGCCTCCTTACACGAGTTCGGCACCGACTTCGACGTCTTCACCCACGAAGACTCGATGCACACCAGCGGGCGGGTCGAGCAGGCCGTCGCGCAGTTGCGCGCCAACGGCGCGATCTACGAGAAGGACGGCGCAACCTGGTTGCGCACCACCGAATTCGGCGACGACAAGGACCGGGTGGTCATCAAGAGTGACGGCCAGCCCGCCTACATCGCCGGTGACCTCGCCTACTACCTCGACAAGCGCCAGCGCGGCTTCGACTTGTGCATCTACATGCTCGGCGCCGACCACCACGGCTACATCGCGCGCCTCAAGGCCGCTGCCGCCGCTCTCGGCGACGACCCGGACACCGTCGAGGTGCTCATCGGCCAGATGGTCAACCTGGTCCGCGACGGACAACCCGTGCGGATGAGCAAACGGGCCGGCACCGTGATCACTCTCGATGACCTCGTCGAGGCCATCGGGGTGGATGCCGCTCGGTACGCGCTGATCCGCTCATCGGTAGACAGCCCGATCGACATCGACCTCGCGCTGTGGTCCTCGGCGTCGGCGGAGAATCCGGTCTACTACGTCCAATACGCCCATGCTCGGCTCTGCGCGCTGGCCCGCAATGCCGCCGATCTCGGGTTGCAGCCCGACACCACGCATCTGGGTGAACTGCGTCACGAGAAGGAGGGTGCGCTGATCCGCAGCCTCGGCGAGTTCCCCCGGGTGTTGCAGTCGGCGGCGAGCCTTCGCGAGCCGCACCGGGTGTGCCGGTACCTGGAGGACCTCGCCGGTGACTACCACCGGTTCTACGACTCCTGCCGGGTGCTGCCCCAGGGCGACGAGGCGCCCGGCGATGTGAACGGTGCGCGGCTGGCCTTGTGCGAGGCCACCCGGCAGGTGATCGCCAACGGTCTCGGGATTCTCGGCGTCAGTGCCCCGGAGCGGATGTGAACGTCCACCCGGCCGGTCCTCGGCACGCCGAGGAGATCCACCAGGGGACGGCTCCGCCGCGTCCGCAGACCGCTGCTGATGTGCTCGCCCTCGCGCCCAATGTGTGGCCGCGCAACGTGATTCGCGGTGAGGATGGGACGGTGCGGGTCGCCGGTGTCGCGGTGAGCGAACTCGCCGAACGCTACGGAACCCCGCTGTTCGTGATCGACGAGGACGATTTCCGCGGTCGCTGCCGGGAGATGGCCGCGGCCTTCGGCGGCGGTGGCAATGTGCATTACGCGGCCAAGGCATTCCTGTGCGGCGAGGTCGCCCGCTGGATCGCCGAGGAAGGGCTCTCCCTCGACGTCGCCAGCGGCGGAGAACTTGCGATCGCGCTGTACGCCGGATTTCCCGCCGAGCGGATCGCGTTGCACGGCAACAACAAATCCGTCGACGAGCTCAGCGCTGCGGTCGATGCCGGCGTCGGCTATGTGGTGGTGGACTCGATGATCGAGATCGACCGCCTCAACGCGGTCGCCGCCCGCGCCGGGGTGGTGCAGAACGTGATGGTGCGG
>SYAB01000457.1 GCA_005787665.1 Actinomycetota bacterium | reverse complement strand
TCGACGAGGCCGACGAGATGCTGCAGATGGGCTTCGCCGAGGACGTCGAACGCATCCTCGCCGACACCCCCGAGTACAAGCAGGTTGCGTTGTTCTCGGCCACCATGCCGCCGGCGATCCGAAAGATCACCACCAAGTATCTGCACGACGCCGTGGAGGTCGCGGTCAAGTCGAAGACCGCCACCGCCGAGAACATCACCCAGCGCTATGTCCAGGTCGCCGGGCCGCGGAAGATGGACGCGTTGACCCGGATCCTCGAGGTCGAGGACTTCGAGGCGATGATCGTCTTCGTCCGCACCAAGCAGGCCACCGAGGAGGTCGCCGAAAAGCTGCGCGCCCGTGGCTTTTCCGCTGCCGCGATCAACGGCGACGTCCCGCAGGCGGTGCGCGAGCGGACCATCGCCGCGCTCAAGGACGGCGGGGTCGACATCTTGGTGGCCACCGACGTCGCCGCCAGAGGCCTTGACGTCGAACGCATTTCGCATGTGCTCAACTACGACATCCCGCACGATCCGGAGTCTTATGTGCACCGGATCGGACGCACCGGCCGGGCCGGCCGCTCCGGTACCGCGCTGCTGTTCGTCTCGCCGCGGGAACGGCATCTGCTGAAGAGCATCGAGAAGGTCACCCGCCAGCCGGTCACCGAGGTGGCGCTGCCCTCGGTGGAGGACGTCAACGCCCAACGGGTGGAGAAATTCCGCGACTCGATCACCGACGCGATCGGCGGCGCGGGTTTCGACGTGTTCCGCCGCCTGGTCGAACAGTACGAGCGCGATAACGACGTTCCGATGGCCGATATCGCGGCCGCACTGGCGGTGCAGAGCCGTGACGGCGCGGAATTCCTGATGACCGAACCGCCGCCGCTGCCGGAGCGCAAGCGGCGGGAGGACCGGCCGGATCGGGAACGCGCCCCCCGTAAGGTGCGCGACGATCTGGCCACCTATCGGATCGAGGTCGGCAAGAGGCACAAGGTGGGTCCGGGTTCCATCGTCGGCGCGATCGCCAACGAGGGCGGACTGCACCGCAGCGACTTCGGGCATATCACCATCAAGGCGGATCACTCCCTGGTCGAGTTGCCCGCCCGGCTGCCACGGGAAGCCTGGAAGAAACTGGAGAACACCCGCATCTCGGGCGTTCTGATCGACCTCAAGCCCGACCGTTCCGGTAAGCCGCGCCGCCCCAAGCCATGACCGCGACCGGCGAAGCCGATCAGGGCGGGCTGGAGGCCGTCGCCACCGTCGACCGGATCCCCTCGCTGACCGGCGTGCGCGCGCTGGCCGCGTTGCTGGTGGTGGCCACCCACGCGGCCTACACCACCGGCAAGTACACCCACGGTTTCGTCGGAGTCGTTTACTCCCGCATGGAGATCGGCGTGCCGATCTTCTTCGCGCTGTCGGGGTACCTGCTGTTCGGTCCGTGGGTACGGGCCGCGGCCGGCGGCGGGGCGTCGCCGTCGCTGGGCCGCTACGCCTGGCACCGGGTGCGACGGATCATGCCGGCCTATGTGGTGACCGTGCTGGCGGCGTATCTGATCTACCACTTCCGCGACGGCGGGCCCAACCCCGGTCACAGCCTCTGGGGTCTGTTCCGCAACCTGACCCTCACCCAGATCTACACCGACAACTACGCCTTCGCCCTGCTGCACCAGGGCCTGACCCAGATGTGGAGCCTGGCCGTCGAAGTGGCGTTCTACGTCGCGCTTCCGCCGATCGCCTACCTGCTGGTGACGCTGTTGTGCCGAGGCCGGTGGCGGCCCGGGTTGCTGCTGGCCGGACTCGGCGGGCTGGCCCTGATCAGCCCGGCCTGGATGGTGTTGGTGCACACCACCGATGTCCTGCCCGACGGCGCCCGGCTGTGGCTGCCCGGTTATCTGGTCTGGTTCCTGGGCGGGATGATGCTGACCGTGCTGGCTGCGATGGGCGTGCGGTGCTACGGGTTCCTGGCGGTTCCGCTGGCCCTGGTGTGCTTCCTCATCGTGTCCACCCCGATCGCCGGTGAGCCCACCACGTCGCCGTCCGGCCTGGCCCAGGCGCTGGTGAAGATGTCTTTCTACGCCGTGATCGCCACGCTGCTCATCGCCCCGCTGGCTCTCGCCGGCTCCGGCGCAGCGCGACGGTCCGCCCGCGGCGGCTGGTATGCGCGCCTGATGGCCAGCAGGCCGATGGTGTGGCTCGGGGAGATCTCCTACGAGATCTTCCTGGTGCACCTGATCCTGATGGAGATCGCCATGGTGGAGGTCCTGCACTGGCGGGTCTACACCGGGTCGATGCTCGCCCTGTTCGCCGTCACGATGGCGCTGACGATCCCGGTGGCCTGGGTGCTGCACCGGTTCACCCGGGTGCGTTCCTAACTGTCGGCGTCGGCGGCACCGTCGATGACCGCCCGCGGGCAGCGCTCGGCCAGGCTCGCGACGACGGCCTGGGCTTCCGGCCGCGAGACCGGCAGCACCCAGGTCCGACCGGTGTCGTCGCCGACGAAGATGTGCAGTCCCCGGGTGGCCGAGCCGTCGTCGGGGGACCACGAGGCGAACGGGGTGGCGCGGGCGACGAGTACCCGGATCGACCGGATGCGCTGCGGATCGTTGCGCAGCATGTCCTGCAATCGGGCGTTGTGCCGGCGCTGGCCCCGCCATGCCGCCCAGATCAGCACCGCGGCGGTGCCGACGAAGAACACCACCCCCGCGACGGCGGCGACCGCCCACACCGGACTGGTGCGCCATCCGGCCGTGTCGGCGGCGATCCCCGCGGCGATGGCCAGGCACAGCGCGGCGGCGAGGCCCATCGCCAGCCGAAGCCGAACCGAGGAACCGTGGACCCGGCCCAACAGTTCCTCGACCGGGTCGGCCGTCATGTGTCCGGGCCGCCCCAGGTCAGATCTCGCCGGTAGCGGTCACCGAAGGCGGCGCCGGTGACGTCATTGCGGATCGCCTCGACGAGGGGTTTCAGGGCCGCCGGCCCGCCCTGCTCCCACCGCTCGGATTCGACAGGGCTCAGGACCAGTGTTCGGTTGTAGAGGCCCACCGTTCCGCACACCACAGTGAGCACGAACTGCTCACCGAGGCTCTCCAGCGTCCACGACCACGTTTCGTCGTGCAGCGTGATCCGTTGCTGTGGCACCGGGTCAGACTAACTCCGGGCGCTGCCCTCGGCCCGCGACATCAGCGGAATGACGAACTCCGCCAACATGGTCCGCTCGTCCTCGGCGTCGCGGCCGGGAACGGTGAGAAAGGAGGTGAGCACCCGCACCAGCCAGCGTGCCCGCCGCCGCGCGGCGGGCACGCCGTCGTCGGTCAGCGACAGCAGGAAGCCCGCGGTCAGCGCCTGCACCACCTCGGATTCCTCGGCGGCCTCGGCGCCCAGTGGCGTGCGGGTGAACCATGCTGCCAGAGCAGGGTTTTCCCGCACCAGCGCCAGGGCCTGGGTCAACGCACTCAGCAGTCGATCGGCGGGGTCGGCGATACCGTCGAGGAGTTCGGCCAGACGCCGGTTGAGCCCACGGGCCTCCCGGTGCACATAGGCGGTGTGCAGCGCGTCGCGGTTCTCGAAATAGCGGTACAGCGTCGCCCGGGAGCAACCCGCCGCGCGGGCGATCTCGTTCATCCCGACCGAATCGACGCCGTGCATCGCGAACAGTTCGCCGGCCGCGTCGAGGATGCGCTCACCGGCGACCTCGGTGCGCCGGGGTGCCAGCCAGTCGGCCATCTCAGCTGGTGATCCGCACCGGCACCGACAACGGCCGGCGCACGTAACTGCCGGTGGCCCAGACGATTCCGTCGTGATCCACCTCGAAATCGGGGCAGCGGGCCAGCAGCTCGGTCAGCGCGACCCGGGACTGCATGCGGGCCGCCGCGGCACCGAGGCAGTGGTGGGCGCCATGGCTGAAGGTCAGGATGTTGCGGGGCCGGCGCCTGACGTCGAGCAGCGCGGCGTCCGGTCCGTACTGGCGTTCGGCGCGATTGGCCGAGGCGTAGAGCAGCAGCACCTTGCGTCCCGCCGGGATGTCCCGGCCGGCGATGGTGACGTCGCGGGTCAGTGTGCGCGCCAGTCCCTGGACCGGCGAGGTGAGCCGTAGAAACTCCTCCACCGCGTCCGGGATCAGCGCGGGATCCTCGACCAGCAACCGGCGTTGTTCAGGGTTGGCGTCGAGCAATTGCACGGCGCCGCCGAGCAATCCGGTGGTGGTGTCGTTGCCGCCGGTGACCATGGTGAAGGTGAACGCGAGGATCGACAGCAACCCGGCGGTGTCGCCGTCGTCGCCCAGGCCGGCCGCGACGAGGTGCGAGACGGTGTCATCGGCTGGCTCGCGGCGGCGCCGCTCGATCAGCTCGGTGAAGTAGGTCATCATCGACAGCACCGCGTCCCCGGCGCTGGCCACCCCGGCCGGGCCGTCGGCCCCGGCGGCGACGATGGCCTCGGTCCAGCCGTCGAACTGCGCGCGGTCGGCCTCGGGGACGCCCAGGTAGTGCGCGACGACCATCGAGGGAAGCGGCTTGAAGAGTTCGGCCACGATGTCCCCGCCGCCGGCCGCGCGCATCCGCTCGATACGTTCGACGACGAACTCGGTGACTTTGGGCTCGACCGCCTCGACCTGGCGCGGGGTGAATCCGCGGGCGACCAGCTTGCGGAACGCGGTGTGCGCCGGCGGGTCCTGCATGACCATCGGCGGGTTGTCGGCCAGGCCGATCAGTTCGAGTTCGTTGTAGTTGACGGTCAGGCCCTGCGCCGAGGAGAAGGTCTCGTTGTCGCGGGCGGCGGCCCAGATGTCGGCGTGCCGGGACAGCACCCAGTAGTCGTGCTGCGAGTACTCCGGCACGACGTGGTGGACGGGGTCGTGGTCGCGCAGTGCGGCGTACATGGACCAGGGGTTCGCCCAGCTGGCCCCGGCCCGCAGTTCGAAACGCGCAGGATGAGACACCGAAGCTATCATGTCTCATGTGTAGGGCAGTTTGGCTCTTGTGTCAATGCCGGGGTGGCCGCGCGTCAGATCACAGCGCCCGGATTGAGAATCCCGTCGGGGTCCAATGCGTTCTTGATGCGGCGGTTCAGTTCCATCGCCTCCGGGCCGAGCTGCCCGGCCAGCCACGGCTTCTTGAGCCTCCCGACCCCGTGCTCCCCGGTGATGGTGCCGCCGAGGCCGACCGCGAGGTCCATGATGTCGCCGAAAGCCTTCTCGGCGCGCGCCGCCATGGCGGGGTCCGCGGGGTCATAAACGATCAACGGGTGAGTGTTGCCGTCGCCGGCATGGGCGATCACCGAGATCGTCAGGTCTGCCTCGGCCGCGATCTTCCCCACCCCGGCGACCAGGTCGGCCAGGGCGGGCAAGGGCACTCCGACGTCCTCGAGCAGTAGTGCTCCTTTGGCCTCGACCGCCGGGATGGCGAAGCGGCGGGCGGCCACGAAGGCCTCACCCTCGGCCGGGTCCGCGGTCGAGAAGCATTCCGTTGCACCGGCTTCGGTGAACACCCGGGCCATGAACTCGGCGTCTTGGGCTCCGGCCGGGCCGCGGTCGTCGGAGGCGGCGACCATCATCGCCGCGGCGCCGCGGTCCAGGCCCATCTTGAGCTTGTCCTCGACGGCGTTGATCGACACGGCGTCCATGAACTCCAGCATCGACGGCCGGATCGCCCCGGTGATGGTGACCACCGAACCCGCCGCGGCCTCCACCGAGTCGAAGGTCGCGACGACGGTGGCGGTGGTGGGCTGCGGGGGCAGCAGACGCAGGGTCACCTCGGTGACCACCCCGAGAGTGCCCTCGCTGCCGACGAACAGTTTGGTCAGGCTCAGCCCGGCCACGTCCTTCAGTCGGGGACCGCCGAGGCGCACGGCCGTTCCGTCGGCGAGCACCACCTGCATGCCGAGCACGTAATCCGTTGTCACGCCGTACTTCACGCAGCACAGCCCGCCGGCGTTGGTGGCGATGTTGCCGCCGATGCTGCAGATCTCATAGGACGACGGATCCGGCGGGTACCAGAGACCGTACTCGGCGACGGCCTTCTTGACCTCGGCGTTGAGCAGTCCGGGCTGCGCCACCGCGGTGCGGGTGACCGGGTCGACGGTGATCTGACGCATCTTCTCGGTGGACAGCACGATCCCGCCGTCGACCGCGGTCGCCCCCCCGGACAGGCCGGTACCCGCCCCGCGCGGCACCACCGGCACCCGGTTCGCGCTGGCCCACCGCAGCACCTCCTGCACCTCTTCGGTGCGGGTGGGCCGGACCACCGCCAGCGGGGTGCCGGCCGCCGGATCGGCGGCGCGGTCATGGCGGTAGGAGGCCAGGATGTCGGGATCGGTGACGACGACACCATCCGGCAGTGCAGCGACAAGGCCGGCGAGCGCGGGGTTCACGC
>SYAB01000047.1 GCA_005787665.1 Actinomycetota bacterium | reverse complement strand
CGTTGAGCGTCAACGTCATGGCGGAGGTTTTCGCCGAGGCGGGACTGCCGGAGGGGGTGCTGTCGGTGGTACCCGGCGGGGCCGAGACGGGGCGCGCACTGACCGCCAACCCTTGGTGGACACGTACACCTTCACCGGCAGTTCCGCGGTGGGCAAGGAGGTCGGCAAGCTGGCCGCCGAGAAGCTCAAACCGTGCACGCTGGAACTCGGCGGCAAGTCCGCAGCGATCATCCTCGAGGACGCCGATGTGGACTCGGCACTGCCGATGCTGCTGTTCTCCGGGCTGATGAACTCCGGGCAGGCCTGCGTTGCGCAGACACGCATCCTGGCCCCGCGCTCGCGCTACGAGGAGATCGTCGAGAAGATCGGCGCGGCGGTGGCCGCGATGCCGGTCGGCCTGCCGGATGACCCGGGCGCGGTGATCGGGCCGCTGATCAGCGAGAAGCAGCGCGAGCGGGTCGAGGGTTATATCGCCAAGGGCACGCAGGAGGGTGCGCGGCTGGTCACCGGCGGCGGCCGCCCGGAGGGACTGGACAGTGGCTACTACGTCCAGCCGACGGTGTTCGCCGACGTCGACAACTCCATGACGATCGCCCAGGAGGAGATCTTCGGCCCGGTGTTGGCGGTGATCCCCTACGAGAACGAAGAGGATGCCATCCGGATCGCCAACGAGTCGGACTACGGCCTGGCCGGCAGCGTGTGGACCACCGACTTCGACCGGGCGATCGAGGTCGCCTCGCGGATCCGCACCGGCACCTACGCGGTGAACATGTACGCCTTCGACCCGGGTGCGCCGTTCGGCGGCTACAAGAACTCCGGGATCGGCCGCGAGAACGGGCCGGAGGGCATCGAGGCCTATGTCGAACTCAAGAGCGTGCTGCTGCCGTTCGGCTACACGCCCAAGGGCTAGCGCAGCCCTGCGCAGCTCCGGGGCTAGAAGATTACCCGGGCAATCATCTCGGCCACGGCGGCAGGCCGTTCGGCGCCGTCGATCTCCACGGTGTGGCGCACCGTCAAATCCGCTGAGCTGTCGGCGGCCTTGACGTCGATGAGTTCCGATCGCACCCTGATGCGGCTGTCCACCGGAACGGCGTTGAGGAAGCGCACCTTGTTCAGGCCGTAGTTGATGACCAGTTGGGCGTTCTGGATCCGGAAGTTGTCCTTGCTGAGCGCCGGGATCAGCGACAGGGTCAGGAACCCGTGGGCGATCGGGGCCCGATACGGGCTTTCCGCCTTGGCCCGTTCGACGTCGACGTGGATCCACTGATGGTCGCCGGTGACGTCGGCGAAGTCGTTGACGCGTTGCTGGTCGATCGTCAGCCAGTCGCTGACGCCGAGTTCATGACCGACCAACCGCTGCGCATCGTCGATGGACGTGATCACCTTCATCGGCTCGCCTTCCCGTCACTGTTCCCAGGCCGCAAACTATGGCTTGGATCATACAAGTGGGCGTTCACATCCCGTCATCAAGCTGTAACCGGTCCGAAGGCCGTGCGCCTTGTCGGCGCAACCCGCCGCGACTATGGTCATAACCATAGTTACGGAACTGTGAGGACATCACCACCGGGAGGTATTCGATGTGGGTCGTCGAATTGAACATCGCCGGCATCACGATCCGCCGGCGCGCCCGTAAACGCCGCCACCTCCTGGGGCCGGGCTTCATGGCGCCGCGGGCCTCCATGCGCCCGTCCGGCGCGGCCTGAGGTGAGGACACGCGGATCAACCCGGACCGCGATGCTGGTCAGCGCGGCCGCGTTGTTACGCGAGCGAGGTGCCGCAGGGGTGACGATCGACGCGGTACTGGCGCGCAGTGGCGCACCACGCGGTTCGGTCTATCACCACTTCCCGTCGGGTCGCGGCCAACTTCTGCGTGAAGCCCTCGAATTCGCCGGCGATGAGATCACGGCCAAAATAGACACCGCCGCCGGAGACAGTTCGACCGCGCTCTTACACCAGTTCGTCGACATGTGGCGGGAAGCTCTCATGGACAGCGACTACACCGCGGGCTGCCCGGTATTGGCCGCCGCCATCGGCTCCGGCCAAGACGAGCAGCAGTTAGCGTCGCTGGCGGCCGTGATCTTCGCCCGCTGGCGGGAGGCCGCGAAACAGGCCTACCTCAGAGAGGGTTTCGAGCCTGGCGAGGCCACCGCACTGGCCGACACCGCGATCGCCGCGATGGAGGGCGCGGTGGTGCTGTGCCGGGCGACCCGCACCCTCGAGCCGCTCACCGACGTAGCCCGACAACTCGAGTTCCTCATCAAAGCAAAGGAATTCGTCGCCAGGTTCCCCAGTCCCACCCCGAGCTGAGGAGATCGCCGTGCCGACATCGCTGCCGCAGGCCGACGGTCTGGACCCCGAGACGCCGCTGAGCGTCCTGAGCAGGTTCGCCATCACGACCCTGTCTCAAGACATGGACGACTACACCGTGGTGGCGCAGATGCCGGTCAACGGGATGCGCAACCCGTTCACCGGTCTTCCCACGGTGGCGGGACTGGCCATTCTGGTCGACGACGTCGCCGGGCGGGTCAATTACTACCGTCGCGGCCGAGGCGTGTGGACGGTGTCCAGTGAGCTGACCGTGGAGATGAGTCCGGGTGCCGTCGAGCATCTGCTGGCCGCCCCGGATGAGCCCGTCGTGGCCAGCGCCCGGCCACTCGGCCCGGCTGGTGCCACCCTGCTGTCGATCTGCACACTGACCCACCGCGGCACCGTGATCGGCGGCGGGACGGTGCGCACCATGCCGCTGGCCGGCGGGCCCGACGGACCCCCGGACCGAGGCGAAGATCCCGTGGTGCGCACCCCGCAGACCACCTTGGCCGACTTGATGGCCGTCGAGCCACTTCCGGTGCACGGCGGTGTCTACCGATTGCGCCAGCACCCCGACCCGATGGTCAACAACCTGATCGGCATCGTGCACGGCGGGGTAAGCAGCGCTGGGCTCGAACTCGCCGCCGCCGCGGCGTTCAACCACGAGCAGGCCGTGCCGCTGCGGACCGCCTCGATCCGGATAAACTTCGTGCGGCCGTTCATTGCCGGTGCACAATCCATGTATGAGGCGACAGCGCTGCGGATCGGCCGAACCTCCGCGATCGCCGACGCCACCGCGATCGGAGACGACGGCAAGGCGGCGGTCATCGCCCGGGTCACGGGATACCGGTGACTGAGGACTTCGCGGCGCTGTGCGCCAACGAAACCGAGTTGGCGGAACTCCGCGGATCGTTGCGGGAGTTCCTGGCCGCCGACCGCGCCGAGTTCGGCTGGCAGCCCAGCGTGGACGCCTGGCTGTCGAGCTGGGACGAGCCGTTCAGCGCGCGCCTGGGCGCCGCGGGCTTTCTGGGCCTGACCATCCCGACGGAGTACGGCGGCCGTGGGCTGGGCCACCTGCACCGCTACGTCGTGACCGAGGAACTGCTGACCTGTGGGGCGCCGGTCGCCGCGCACTGGATCGCCGACCGCCAGGTCGGCCCAGGCCTGCTGTCCTACGGGACCGAGGAGCAGCGCAGCAGGATTCTGCCGACAATCGCTGCAGGAAAGTACTTTTCGGCGATCGGGATGAGCGAGCCGCAGGCCGGTTCGGACCTGGCTGCGGCGGCCGCACGGGCAACGCGCACCGATGGCGGCTGGGTGCTGTCCGGGACGAAGGTGTGGACCAGTGGCGCCCATCTGTCCCACCAGATCGTGGTGCTCGCCCGTACCAGTCCGTTGGATCCCGAACGGCGCCACGCCGGTTTCAGTCAGTTCATCGTGCCGACCGAGTCCGCCGGGATCAGCATCAGCCCCATCGTGTTGATGACCGGTGAACACCACTTCAACGAGGTGACCTTCGACGAGGTCTTCCTCGAGGACACCAACCTGCTGGGCACCGAGGGCGACGGGTGGCGCCAGGTCACCGCCGAGTTGTCCTTCGAACGCAGCGGACCGGAGCGAATACTGAGCACCGCCCCGCTGCTGACCGCACTGATTCGGGTTCTGGCCGATCAGGGCGATCTTGATGACCACGCCTCGGCGGCAGTGGGTGAGCTTGTGGCGCGGGTGATTTCGCTGCGGCAGCTGTCGATTTCGGTGGCCCGCGCCCTGGCCGGCGGGCAGTCCCCGGTCAATGAGGCCGCCCTGGTCAAGGACCTGGGGACCCGCTTCGAGCAGGAGTCGGCGGACCTGGCGGCCGACCTGCTGTCCTACGTCAGCGCGGACACCGACGGCCGTGCGCACGTGGCCGCACTGGTCGAGGTGGCGCGGGTGCACGCACCGATGTTCACCCTGCGCGGCGGGACAAATGAGGTGCTGCGTGGGATGGTGGCGCGGGGAATGGGGTTGCGATGAGCGCTCGCGCGAAGAGCAGAGGGATGCGATAGTGGGCGTTCTCAGCGGCGGCGTTTTCGGCAGTGCCACAGACGATCTCACCGATCTCCGTAATCTGGTCGACGAGATCGGCGCACGGTCGTTCGAGGCCCGGATCGGATACCGGGCGCTGCCCGACCCCCTGGATACCGCCGCGTGGCGCCATCTCGAGGACGCCGGCCTCACCCGACTGGACAGCGGTGCCGACTCCGGCGGCGGCCCAACCGAAGCCGCTGTAGTCCTGCGGGCGCTGGCGCGCCACGCGGTGACGGTTCCACTGGCCGAGACCGACCTGCTGGCGGGCTGGTTGGCCGCCGCAGCAGGCCTGGATGTCCCGGATGTCGGGCCCCTGACCGTCGCTCTCGGCGCGGCACGGCGATCCGGCGGCCGGATCGTCGCGCAGGTACCGAACGTCCCCTACGCGGCCGACGCCGCCGCCGTGGTGCTGGCCCTGACAGACGGCGACCGGCTGATGGTGGCGGTCTGCGATCCGGCCGGGCTGTCCATCACGAAGGGATGCAATGCCGGCGGCGAACCTCGTGACTGCGTGTCGGTCGATCTGGATTACTCCGGCTTCGCCACCGCTGACGTCGAGGATGAACTGATCCGTCGGGGCGCCTGGGCGCGATGCGTGCAGACCATCGGTGCGCTGGACGCCGCCGTGGAATTCTCGGTCGCGCATACCCGGGAGCGCGAACAGTTCGGCCGTCCGCTCAGCGCCTTCCAGTCCGTCCAACACACCCTGGCGGGCATGGCCGGGGAGGTCGAGAGGGCACGTGCAGCAACCAATCTCGCGGTAGCCGCAGCCACGGACTTCGGCTTCGACGATCCCCGCACCGACTACGCAGTGGCCGTCGCGAGAGTGACCCTCGGCCAGGTGGTACCGGGTGTCGTGACCTCAGCGCACCAGTTACACGGCGCCATCGGCGTGACGATCGAACACCGACTGTGGCTTGCCACGATGCGCGCCCGCAGTTGGATCGACGAGTTCGGCGACACCGCGCATCACGCGCAGCGACTCGGCCGCCTCACGCTTTCCGGTGCGGATCCCTGGGACGTGATGATCGGCGCCGTCTGACCGCTGGCCAGATCCCAGCCGGACACTGGCCTCGACCTCCCGTTGGAGCTCTTGGTTCGGCCGGTTGCCAGGAAAAACTGTTGGGCGCCTAGCTTCCCGTCCAATTGGGAGCCCGCTTCTCGGCGAAGGCGATCGCGCCTTCTTTGGCATCCTTAGAGGCGAACACCGGCATGATGATCTTCATCTGCTCCCGCCACTGATCCTCGGGGCTCCATCCGCGCGACTCGGTGATGATCCGCTTAGTGGCCGCGACCGCCAGCGGACCGTTGGCGGTGATCCGCTCCGCGAGCTCGATCGCGGCCTCCAGCGCGTGGCCAGGCTCGGAGAGCACGTTGACCAAGCCCAGTTCGTGGGCACGGGGCGCAGTCAGCGGATCGCCGGTCAACGCCAACTCCATGGCGATGGCGTACGGGATGCGTTGCGGAAGGCGCAGCAGGCCGCCGCCGGCGGCGACCAGGCCGCGTTTGACCTCCGGGATGCCGAACGCGGAGTTCCGCGCCGCGACGATCAGATCAGTGGCCAGGGCAAGCTCTGTCCCGCCGGCCAGCGCGTAGCCCTCGACGGCGGCGATCAGCGGCTTGACCGGCGGGCGCTCGGTGAATCCCAGACCCCGGCCCTTCACCGCGACGTTCTCGCCGCGCGCGAACGCCTTCAGGTCCATCCCGGCACAGAATGTCCCGCCCGCCCCGGTGAGGATCCCGACCGAAAGGCCGGGGTCGTCGTCGAGGGTGTCCATCGCGGCGGCGAGGCCATGGCTGACCGCCGCATTGGCGGCGTTCTTCGCCTCGGGCCGATTGATGGTGATGATCAGGATGCGGTCGCGCTTCTCGGTCAGAACCGCCTGGGCGGCGCCGTCGTCATCAGTCATCCGGCGATCCTAACGATCGGGTTCACCCCTCGGGCATGCCGACGAGAATTCCCTCCATCACACCGTCGGTGGTCACCAGCAGTCCGCGTCCGGGTGCCGATTGCTGCGCGCTGGTGCGCCCGAAGACCTTCACGGTCTGCGGGTCGTTATCCATGAACAGGGTCGGCGCCCGCGCGCCGGTCAGCTTCTGCAGGAAGGGACTCATCGCCGAGACGCCCGCCCAGTTACCCGGGAGGCGGGCGGCAATGACGTGCAGGCCGATCTCCCGGCCGCGTTCGATGAGGTTCCACAGCGGTGCCGTGGCGGCCTGCTTCCCGAGGACCCCGTTCGGCCGGAGCTCCTGTTCGTCGTCGATGAGCAGGAAGTGGTGGGGCCCTGTCCATCCGCTCCGGGCCAGCAGCTCCTCCTGGGTCAAACCCGACGGTGGCAACCGGTCCCGCATGATCCCGACGATCTCCTCCAAGGCCCGATCGATGTCATCGGCGGTGTAGGCGTACGCCCGGACATTGCGGTCGGGGACCCTGCCGATCAGGCTGGTCTTCGGGTCGATGATCGTGATCTGCGCCTGCTCCGGCGAAAGCCGGGCAGTGATCGATTGCCCGATGGCTGCGAGCGTGGTGCTCTTGCCGCAACCCTGACGACCGACCACCAGCAGGTGGGGCACCTGCCGCGTCGCCAGTGCCACCGGCCGCAGCGCGCTCTCACCCAATCCGAAGGGCAGGCTCAACGCCTCCTCGGTCTCCGGTGCGGCGATCCCGAAGGCGCCGATGATCTCCCGGAGCGTGACCTGCCGAGGCAGTCGGGCCAATGCCTCGACCTTGCCCGTCCCGGTCTGTGCGCCGATCATTGCACCGACTGCACGGGTCGCAACCCGTGCGCCATCGGGGCCGCGGGTCTCGGGCACCCCGATGAGCAACTCATGTCCGGTCCTGGTGACACCGAAACCCGGACGGTCGAGGTTCTGCCGGGCCGCTCGACGGTGCTCCAGCCCGGTTCCCATCTGAGTCTCGTCCGGGTTGCTCAGCCGGAGCTGAATCCGCGCGTTGGCAACATTCAGAAGCGCCTGCTTCTGACCCACCAACCAGCCGCTTGCGCTGGCCATGACATGCACGCCGTAGGAAAGCCCCTGCCGCGCAATGGCGATCGCGCGGTCTCCGAGGCCGTTGTCCTTGTCGTAGAGGTCACCGAAGTTGTCGATCACCAGGAATACGTCGCCGAACTTGTCCGCCGGGTCGGTCGGGGCGCCGCCGAGTGGGCCGAAGCGGCGATCCCGGAACTCGGAGATGTCGATCTGGTAGCGCTTGAAGGATTCCTCCCGCGCGCGGATCAGACCCTCAATGGTGGCGATCGTCCGCGACATCCCCTCCGGGTCAGTGAGACTGACAACGCCGGCGACATGCGGGTAGTCCTCGAGCGGGTGCAGCGACGCACCCATGCAGAAGAATGTCACGCGATCCGGCGGGTACATCAGCGCGGCCGTCGTGACCAGTGTCATCAACGTGGTGGACTTGCCTCGCTGGGCGGTGGCCACCACCATCACGTTATCCATCTCGGCGTCCACGACATGCACGCGCTGGGAGTGCTCCTCGGGCAGATCCTCGATGCCCACCGGGAACACCAGTCCGGGATTCCGCCCGTAGTCAACCCACCAGGGTTTGCCGCGCCAGCGCGCCACGAGCGCATCGGCGGTTTCGCTGACCTCCAGTGGTGGTAGCCAGATTCGGTGCGGAACCCTCGCAGGGTGCGCGACGAGTGACTCCCTGATCACGTCGAGCAGTTTCTTCCGTTTGAAACCGTCTGCATGGTAAAGAAATTCGTCTGGCTCCGCCGGTGGCTCGGCTAGTGCCAGCGCCGCATCGTCGGCGGCGCTGAGCGGTTGATACTCCCAGGTGAGCGACCGCGGCCCGGTGAGGCTGACCGAGACGGTGGCGGCCGGGACTGCCGGGGCCTTCGGCACCACGAACGGCGCTGAGACGTAGAAACACCGAAAGGGCTCAAGATCGCGTGGGCCCACCTTCAGCAGCGCGTACCCGTTCTCTCTGGAGGGCAGGTGCAGTGCCGCATCACTGCCGATGACGTCGCGGGAGTCCTCCGCCGTCTCGGCGCGCAGCGCAACCCGGAACGCGATGTTGCTCTTGACCTTACTCAGCGACGACAGATCCAGCCGCTGGCCGCCGAGGGTGAAGAAAACGTTGCAGCCCCGGCCTTCCTGACCAATGTGGATGACGAGATCGATCCACTCCGGGTGGTGATGGAAGAGTTCGAGATACTCATCGATAATCACCAGCAGGATCGGTACGGGCTCGAGATCGCGGCCCGCCAGTCGCATCTCCTCGTACTCGTTGGCATCCCGGGCGCCCGCATCCTTGAACAGCGCGTAGCGGCGCGCCATCTCACCGTCGACGGCCTTACGCATCCGCTCGGCGAGATGGCGATCGTCCTTGCCGAGATTGGATACCGATGCCGCGACGTGCGGCAAGCCTTCTAGGTCCTGGGCTGCGGACTCGAACTTCATGTCCACGAAGATGACGTTGAAGGCCTCCGGCGAGTGTGTCAGCGCGATGCCGTTGCACAAGGCCAGGAAGTACTCCGACTTGCCTGATCCGGAGGTCCCGATCACCACTGAGTGGAACCCGTACCCACCGAAATCCTTGGCACGCAGGATGACGTTCGCCAGTTCGCCGCCCGGCTTGACACCGACGGGGATCATCGCCCAACGCGGATCGCCCCGGCCGCGACTCTGCGCCCAGAGACGTTCGAGATCGAGGCGGCGTGGATCGTTTATGCCCAGCGCACGCAGGAGTTCCGCGCCCTTACTGTCGGTTTCGGTCAACTCACGCGCCGTCATCGGCGACCATCGCGCCAGAGCGCGGGCATATCTGTCCGCGGTACTCTGCGCGAGCATGTCGGCGACGCCATAGAACGCGTCCCGATGTCGTAGATGTCCCTCCCGAAGTTCGAAGCGCTCGTCGGCGCCGTTGAAGCCGACACCGTCTCCGGCCCGGGATGCCAACCGCAGCCAGGTGATACCGGCCATGCCCTTCTGGCCGGTCACCGCCTCCCACTGTTCGGGGGTACCGACACCGTCGTCGACGACGATCCAGTGCGGGCCCAGCCCGGAGACCGCCTCGGCAGACAGCGGCGACGGGGTCGCCGTCGGACTCGAACCACCGGGCGGTGCCCACGGGCCCCGGCCCTTGCGATGCAGTTCCGCGTCGAGTGCCTCTTCGAGTTCGGCCGGAGAGGTGAACACCAGCCTGCGCGGACCGCAGGCGTCGAACATCTCCTCGTGCTGGTTGTGCGGAAGCCACACCAGCCAGGACCACCGCTCGGGATGGCGGGTGACCACCATCAACTTCACATCGACCGGACTGTGGAACACCGCGATCGAGCACAGCAACGATCTGACCAACGCGTGCAGTTCCGCCACGTCGTCTCCGATGAAGCTGAACCCCGGCCGGGAACGCAGGCTCACAACCTTCGCGATATCGCGGATCCTGCTCTGCTCCAGGATGAAGTCGCGTAACGCACGACCGGTGACAGGCTCGAGTTCCTCCCCAACCGGAACCTCCGGCCACTGCAGCGAGACCGCCGACTCCGCCGCCGACTGCACCCCGATTCCGAGACGGACGTCGAGGAAGTCCGGATCCGTAGGTCTGCGCTCCCACATGCGGGGGCCGCCGATCACCGTCTCCAACCGCTGCGGGTCGCCGTGCAGATACCGCTGACGGAGACGTTGTTGGGATGCGACGCGGTGCACCTCGTCGCGATCCTCGTCGAGTTGACGCAGATAGCTCCGGCGTTGCTTTTCCTGTTCCCCCCAACTGATCCGGCGACCACGGCCGAACCGGCCGCTGAACATCAGTGCGCCGAAGCCGACCAACCCGATCAGCGGGAAGAACCCGGACTGCAGCGAGCGCACTCCGGAGGTGTACATGACCAGCAGTGTTCCGAGGATGCCCACCAGTAGCGCCGGCGCGGCGATCATCAACAGGATGTTGCGCGGCTCGCGTTCTGGCAGTGCCAGTGGGGCGCCCACCATCACCCGCACGGGTGCCACCTGGGGTGCCGGGGTACGGGGTCCGCGGACGAATCCTCGTTTGGACATCAGCGGTCTCCCGCATCGCCGGGCTGCGGCAACCGAGCGGCCAGGCCGACAGGGCTGATGGCATCTCGGGCCAGCAGGGCATCCGCTCGGCTGATCGCGGGCCCTGCCGCGAAGGTTCGGATGATCGGCCATGGTGCCTGCACGGCCCTACTGGGATCGATTCCCAACGCCTGCAACGTGTCGCGGTCCCACTCGATGCCGTATCGGACGCCCTGCGGGGAAATCCAGAAGCGGCTCTCCCGGGTGTCCGCCGCGGTTGCCGCGCTCGTCGTAGCGACGAAGTTCGCGGCACCGGGCACCATCAAGGTCTGCTGGGCTTGGACGGAGTCGGAGTCGCGCTCGTCACGCACCAGGGCGACGACGTGGGGGTCGAGGTGTTGCGGCGTGGGCAGGCCGGCTCCGCTGTAGACGGTGACGGTGGCGGTCGGATCGGTGGAGAGCTTGGTCCAGTTCACACAGCTGACCGGATTGGCTTGGGTGTCAACGAATTCCAGCTTATCCGCCGGATAGAAGCCGATATTGAGCTCGTCGGTCTCGGGAAGCCTGGCAAGTGTGTCCGGGGAGATTACCTGCGGTTCCGAGGTTCCCTGGCTGTTCGCAGTACGCAGGAGGTCCGCGACGAAGGCGGTGATCCTCTGCACCCCGGCAGGTAGCAGGACGTAGAAACCGCTGATGTCGCCGGTCGCGTCCCGGGTCTGTAACACCCGGCCCACCACCGCACCGGGCAGCAGTCGCGACGGCGTTCCCGCCCCCGGAACAGCCGGCACCACGATCGGTTCGGTCGCGGGCATCGCATCGAAGAGCGCATTGGACAGTGCGACTGGGCGGACCTTGGCGGGATCGAGTCCCAGGGTGATGGTTACCGGGCGATCCCGTAGCTCGATCCGGCTGCGCTGACCGTTCCAGATCAGGTAGGTCGATCCGCGGTGGGTGCCGAGCAGGGCCTGGGAGGGGTTCATCGGCGCCGCCCGCCCGGCACCGGGCAACGTCCCGGCGATGGCGGTGACGATGGGGGGCGCGATGCTGCCGGGAGCGGATGCGGTGTCGCACAGCGTCCACGCCGACAATGGGTTGCCGATGATCGCCAGGTCGTCGGGAATTCCGGCAATACCGATCATCGGCCCGGTGGGAAGTTTGCCGATCTCCTCGGCGTTCACCCAGGCCGGCGATCCGGCGGACCCGATGGCCAGCCTGGCCGAGCTCAGGTTCAGCGACGGGTGCAACCGGCCGTCGATCTTGGCGTAGAGCGCACCGGTCGCCCGGTTTCCAACGATCGCGGACTCGCCGACGAGCCCGGCCGGCTTCATGACGTTCAGCAGCGCCATCCATCCGCACCCGAGCACGACGAAGACCAGAGACAGTGCCAGCGCCGCGTGCTGCTTGCGGTCATCATGTTTCATGCGCACCGAGAAGCGGGTGATCGCGGCGCGCAGTCGGCGCTGGTAGAAAGCGTGACCCGAGGTCTGGTCCCGATTGGAAAGGTTCAGCGGCACGGCTGACGTCCGAATCTCATTGAAGTTCTCCCCCGTAGCGGGCCTGGTAGTCGGCCTCGACCTCGTCGCGCAGTGCGCCGAAGGCCACGTTGAGCCGCTCGGCCAATTCGATGTGGTTGTAGCCGGTGGTGACATCGGGGTGCAATGTGAGCCCGATGAGTTTGCCATCGGCATTGGCCACCGCCTGGATATCGCCCATATCGACGCTGTAAGTGACGGTTTCAGCCCGCGCGACGAGCGCCTCCCAGCGGTCCGCTGATTCAGCCAGATCCCGCAGCACGGCGTCGACGAGCTCTTTGTCGCTAACCCAGTTCCCCCCGGTGGACCCCTCCATGCGCACAGTATGTCGGTGGTGCTGAACTGCGTCAATTCGCCCTGTGCAATAAGCCTGGTTATCTCATGGATCGGTAGCCAGCAATCATGTGTCTCCCCTTGCCGTATCCTGGACCTACCGCCGTTCACTCCCGTGCAGCAGGTTTCACCCCGTCGGTCCGGCGACTGCGGGCGACCAAGGGGATCCGGCACCGTAGACTTTGCCAGTGCGATTCGCGTTCAAGACCTCACCGCAGAACACCACCTGGAACGACATGCTGGCGGTGTGGCGGGCCGCCGATGGAATCGACGTCTACGAGTCCGGTTGGACCTTCGACCACTTCGTTCCCATTTTCTCCGATCCGGCCGGCCCCTGTCTGGAGGGCTGGACCACGCTGACGGCTCTGGCGCAGGCCACCAACCGACTTCGGCTGGGGACCCTGGTGACCGCAGTCCCCTACCGGCACCCCGCTGTGCTGGCGAAAATGGCTGCGGCACTGGACGTCATCTCGGGTGGCCGGCTGGAACTGGGGATCGGTGCCGGCTGGAATGAGCCGGAGGCGGATGCCTACGGCATCGAATTAGGCACTGTGACAGAGCGATTCGACCGTTTCGAGGAGGCCTGTCAGGTACTCATCGGCCTGCTCAGCCAGGAGACCACCGACTTCGCCGGACGGTTCTACCAACTGCGGGCGGCCCGCAACGAACCCAAGGGCCCCCAGCGTCCACACCCCCCGATCTGTATCGGCGGAAGCGGTGAGAAGCGCACCCTGCGGATCGCGGCGAAGTACGCCCAGCACTGGAATTTCGTCGGTGGCACCCCGCAGGAATTCGCCCGGAAGCGCGACGTGCTCAAAGCCCACTGTGCCGATGTCGGACGCAATCCGAAAGAGATCGAGTTGTCCGCACATATTCGGCTCACCGAGGACCGCGGCCGGCGAGGCGTCATCGAGGACGCGATCGCCCTGGGCGCCGAGGGCCTCGACCTCGCGATCGTCTATCTGCCACTGCCGCATGATCCCGCGGTGCTCGAAGCGCTCGCCGAGACCATCCGGGACTCGGGTCTGTGGCGGGGGTCCGCTTAGGTGAACAGGCCGTAACGCATCAGTTCGGCAGCGGTGACCAGTCGTTCGTGCTTGGCCGGGAACCCCCGACTCTTGACCGGGTAGCGCAGGAACGACCACGCTGTCCGCCCGGCCCGGGATAGTGCCATCAGGTTAGGGATCGGGTTGAGGAACACGAGATCTCTCCAGTGGTCGACGACGGTGGCAACCGGGAGCACCCTGACCTCGACGCTCCACTCCAGCAATTAGAGCTTCATCACACCGCCGACCCAGGGAGGCGCGCCGCCGCAGGTCAGATGTTTCTGATGTTACTGAAGTGGCTAACGTTGCGGGGCAGCGCTCGGCGAGATCGGCGCCGGCAAAGCCGAATGGCCCATCAGGTAGCGATCGACACCGGCGGCGGCGGCCCGTCCCTCCGCGATCGCCCAGACGATCAGCGACTGCCCCCGGCCCATGTCGCCGGCCACGAACACCCCCGGCACGGACGTTTCGAAATCGGCGTTGCGATCCACGTTGCCGCGATCGGTCAGTTTGACCCCGAGATCGGTGAGCAGTCCGGGCCGCTCCGGCCCCACGAAGCCCATCGCCAACAGCACCAGGTCGGCCTCGAGTTCGAAATCACTGCCTTCGACCTTCTCGAACCTGCCGCCGGACATCACCACCTCGTGGGCCCGCAGGCCCGTGACGCGGCCGTCCTCGCCGAGGAACCGTTCGGTGTTGACCGAGAACACTCGCTCGCCGCCCTCCTCGTGGGCCGAGGACACCCTGTACATCAACGGGTAGGTCGGCCAGGGGGTGGAATCCGCCCGCTCCTCCGGTGGGCGCGGCATGATCTCGAACTGGTGCACGCTCGCCGCGCCTTGGCGGTGGGCGGTGCCCAGGCAGTCCGCCCCGGTGTCGCCGCCGCCGATGATGATGACCCGCTTACCACGGGCGGTGATGGGCGGCTGGCCGTCGGGTCCGGCCACCGGATCTCCCACCGCGACCTTGTTGGCCCACGGCAGGTATTCCATCGCCTGGTGGACGCCTTCGAGCTCCCGGCCCGGGATGGGCAGGTCGCGCCAGTCGGTCGCGCCGCCGGCCAGCACGACCGCGTCGAACTCCTCCCGCAATTCATCGGCGGTGAGGTCCACGCCGACGTTCACCCCGGGTCGGAACGTGGTGCCTTCGGCCTCCATCTGCTCCAGACGGCGGTCGATGTGGCGCTTCTCCATCTTGAACTCGGGGATG